>SXSP01000466.1 GCA_005792225.1 Bdellovibrionales bacterium
CGGATCCGTCACGGCAGTCAGGAAGATCTCTCCGGAGTCACCGCGGAAATCGACCGACAAATAGGTGTCGTCGAGGCGGCCAATAAGATCGTTGAGACGGAACTGCGCCTTGAGCTTCGGGCACGTGAGGTTCTCGGCGATTTGAACTTCGTCGACGGTGACGTAGAGGGAGCCACTCGCGTTCACGGGCCGGGTGTTTTCGCTGGCGATCCGTGTGGGGCCGGTCCACGTTCCCGAGATACGATTGTACGCGGCTTGAAGACGCTCGCGTTGATCGTCGGGCGCAACCGCATCTTTCGATTCGTGCTTGAACGAAATACTGCCGATGTCACCGCCGCTTCCCTTTAAGACGCCCGTCATGAGGTTCTTCGGATTGCGAAGGCTGATGGAGCCCGTTACGGCGAGTTTGGGATCAAATTTTCCGACGGGGCACACGCGCTGGCCCGTGGGCGCCGTTGCCGCCGTGAGGAAGAGTTCTCCGGTACCTTCCCGATAAGAAACCTTCATGTAGTGATCATCGAGTTTATCGACGATGTCGGTTAGACGGTACTGAGCGCGAAGCTCGGGACACGTGAGACCCGAGCCGATATCGACTTCGTCGATCGTCAAGTAAATAGCCGACGCCGCGTTGATTGATCCGCGCGTCGTCGAGAGGCGGGAAGCACCCGCCCAAGTTCCCGCGATGCGGCCGTAGGCTTTTTGCAAGCGCTCTCGTTGATCGCGAATCGGCTGAAAGACTTCGGATGTCGTGCGGGTCATCTCCAGTTGACCGAGACGACCGTTCGTTCCGAAAACGTTTCCTTTGAGGAGACCGCGAATGATGCTGCCGTCGATGGTCAGGCGGGGATCGCGAGGTCCGACGGGACACGAGCGAACAGTGCCGCCGGCGCCTCCGCCAGGTTCGCTCGTCGCCGTAGGTTGAGCGAACCGCGCGGTTCCTCCAACTTGGCCGTAGTCGACCCGGAAAGTCGTATCGTCGAGTTCTCCGACGCCGTCGAGTTTCAACTGAGCATAGAGTTGCGGACGGGAGATCGGATTGCCAACCCGGTCGTAACCCTCTTGCACGGTGCCGATGTAGAGATGAATTTGACCGGGGAGATCCCGGTATTCATCGGCGTCTTCGGCTTCAATGCCTTCGGGGGGAACCGGAGCTTTGATCTTGAGGTTCCCCCGGTAAACACCGGCAACCGTCGCGTAAGCTTGAGTGAGTTTTTCTGAATTTCGATTGCGTTGAGCCTGTTCGCTATCATCGCCCTCGGGCGAGATGCCGACGCCGCAGGCGGTGAGTAGAGTGCCGAGCGTCGCGGTGAGAACGAACGTCCGCAGGAGGCGAGACAAGTCCTTCATATCCAAACTCCCTTGTGATCGCCCTTATACAGATCATAGAAAAGAAGAGTTGTCTCGTTTGAGTTTGATAAACAGACAATTCTTCCTAACTGGAACGACTCAAGTTTGAGCGTAGAAAACTTCGCTCGTGTTAGCGATGAAAACAGATTTCTGAACTTCCATTTCTCCCCGTGACTTCAATGGTTTGCGATCGATAGCGGCGGCAGCCGACGGACCTCTTGTCTCTTCATTGAAGATGTTTTTCTGACCTGTCGAGCCCTATCGCGGACTTAGGGGACGGCACCAGAAATGTACTGGTTGTAATTGATTGATTACATATGGCCCCGTTAGGCAGGAGGCTCGGCCCAAAAAAATTTGTGGGGAATCGTCGATCTTCTAGGAGGAGGAGGGATGGTCATTAAAGGAAGAGACCTGAAGTATTGGCCCGCATTGGCGATGCTTGTCGTCGGTGTCGGAATGTTCGCGAGCGCGGTTCAGATGAAAGGAAGAGAACTTGAAGCCGCGAACGCTCGTCGTCAGGCAAAAATCGAATGGAAGAAGGCGCATCGAGCCGCCGCCAACTTAAGCTTTAATGATCAGTAGCCGCCGTAACCGCCGATTCCCACGAGGAGACTGTGGGCATCGGTTTTGAGTTCCTCATTCGCGAAGGCAACCGTGATGGTAGGGATGTCGGCTGTCTGGTAGCGCGTGGCGCCCGCGAGATGCTCGAGCGCTTTGACCCGCATTTCTTCGTCGCGAACCGAACGAAGGAGTCGCACGAGCTGCAGGGGAGCGAGAACGCGGCCCGAGCGCAGAATCGCCGTGGTCGCTGATTTCATGTAAATCACTTTTTGATTATCCGTCATTTTCGGATTCGCAAGACGTTGAGTGAAGGCTTTGTCGAAAACCTTCCACTCCACCCATTTCATGCGTGGGGCGGGAAGTTCCAGCGGGCTGGGGAGCTTCGGTATCTCGGCCCTCGCTGGCAAAGACGCCGTCAAGTGGCCCATGGCGACCACGATGGGGAGCCATCCGGAGATGATTTTTGAGAGTCTCTCATTCGACATCTTCGACCTCGTGGCCTTGAGAAGGCAAAGATCGCTCCAACTCCCAGATCGATTAACGCCAGATGGGACTCAGCCTGCGTTCAATGTCTAGGCAGTTGATTGCCCTGTTTTGTCACGCGAGCCGAGGGGAGCAATTTGACCCTTCTCGAATGGAGCGCGTTTTGCTAATCCCTTGGTGGACCGATTCAAAAAGGAGTCACCATG
The DNA here is from genome assembly GCA_005792225.1 of Bdellovibrionales bacterium. GTDB lineage: Bacteria > Bdellovibrionota > Bdellovibrionia > Bdellovibrionales > JAMPXM01 > SXSP01. The sequence goes on from SXSP01000466.1 coordinate 2,598, forward strand.
CTACGCGCGCTCTCGATGGCCTTTGTTTTATTGGCTAGCTCTTCATCTTGGGCCTGGGGAGAACGCGGCCACCACGTGATTTGTGAAGTAGCAACGCAGCTGGTTCAAACGCCCGAGATGAAGGCGTTCCTTCTCACGCGGTCTGAAGTTATGGGGCACCTCTGCAATATTCCGGATATCTATTGGCGCGATTTAGGTGAGGCTTCGAAGATCGGTGATGCCGCGCACTTCATCAATCCGGAAAACGTAGGTCTTCGCCTCGAGACGGTGCCCGAGGCGATCAAGGATTACTACGCTCATGATCACCATGCTGAGGACACCACGATCGAAAAAAAGCATACGAGGATGGGAAGTCTTTTCTGGCGGGCGCAGCAATTCTACGATCGCGCCGTCACGAGCGGAAAGGCCGCAAAAAATTCGACCCCGCCCGCTAAGTCGGAAGAACAAAAAGCGGACCATGCCTTCAATAAAAATATACTCTCATTTTTAACAAACTTAGGTCTCATCGGGCACTTCGTTGGTGATGCATCGATGCCGTTTCACACGAACAGCGACTACGACGGATGGGCCGCGGGGCACGGAGGCATTCACGCGTTTTACGAAGGTGCCTGCGTTGCGAGTTATGATTTTGCGCTCGAGAACGAGGTTTTTCAGAAGGCCCGTCGACTCGGCTCGAAACGCGCCCGCGTTCCCGTCGTAAACACGGCCTGGGAGCTAACGCGACAAGTGGCGCTCGCAAGTTCGCCTGAAGTCCCGCGGGTTCTCGAAGCCGATCGCATTCTCTCCAGCTCGGTGAGCTCGGAAGATCGTTCGCAGTCAAAGCCGGCGGAGCGCGCATCGCTCGAGAAAGCGTGCCCCGCGTTTCGTTCCATGATCGTCACGCAAATGGCTCGCTCGGCACTCGCACTCGCGAGGACTTGGGATGCCGCTTTCGCCGACGCCACTCAGCCTGATCTCAAGAAGTACAGGTCCTACAAATATCCGCTCATGCCGGAGTTCGTACGACCTGATTATCTCCTCAATCTAGGAGAATAGATTTGCGATCGAGGGCGACAGACGTCTTCGTATATTTTCCGCCCCGAGTTTCGGGCGCCTCGAGAAAACAAGTGTAGTAGTACTCTTCATCCATGCTTGCGCGGCCGATGGGATGGCCCTTGATTCCGAATTTCCAAATGCGTTGCTCGGGCTCGGGTACGACACTGCCTCTAAGCGTCGACAATTTGTATTTCCAAATCGGAATTCCCATGAAGCTTACGATGAGTTTTTCGCCATCGGTTGCGAGCGCATCAGCGCCCGCATCCATGTTGTCAAGGTTGTGCTCCGTCGTGCGAGTGGCGAGGTTGTAGACGACGATTCCGCGGAAAGCGGGTTTTTGATCGGGGCGTCTCATCGTGACGTCGTCCATAGAGAAATACGCGAGATCACCCGCGACCGCGACACCTGTTGCCATCGACAAGAGAGGCGCCTGTTCTTGAACGAGCGGCGCTTGGTGAACGATTTTCTTTGAGACCGTGTCGAAGATCGACAGGCCCCACAGTCCGTGGGAGATGACCAGTTGGTCTTTGTAGAGGGCCATGGCGGTCGGGTATTCCCAATTCGCGGGTCTGCGGCCGGCATTGAAGGTCGGGTGGACGGCGATGCGCTGAAGGCCCGAGAGGCTCCACTCCTCGATGCCCGCGGGTGTGAGGATCCAGAGTGTGTCTCCCGTGCGCACGAGATCCAGTTCAGCTGCGCGCGTGGAGATGATACGCGAATCTCGCGGATCTCCGATCGAGACGATCTGCACGGCGTTTTGCGTGATGCCGAAATACATATTGTCGTCGTCATAGCGGATGAAGGATTCGCAGCCACCCTGGGACTGCACAACGCTCTTTAAGACTTTTGAGTTGACCTGAGCCCGCGCTCCCGATGCGATGGCGATCGAGAGGAGGACGGTGAGGAATCCGAATGCTTTCATCGAGATGCTCCTTTGCTAGGGAGCCTAGCTAAGCACCTCAGATTTCGACGATCAAATCAAAAAATGCCTGTGACGATTGCAATTCACCGGAGAGGCCTTCACTCGTCGTCAGGCCGCGCTCAGTCATCACGCCGAAACTCGTCGAAATGGGATCACTCAGGCGGTAATCCAGCGAGAGGAGCGCTCTCGTTCCACTCCCTCGTGCGCCGGCCGCTGATGCCGCAACCGTCGAAAAAGAAGAAGTGATCGTAAATCGATCGCTGACTCGGTAACCGAGTTCGGTGAGCGTCTTGACCGCGTTCGAATAATTCTGCACGTCGTCTTCAGGCTGCTCTTCTCGAAAAAAGCGTCTCTGGTAAACGAAAGCTTGCGCGACTTTCCAGCGTCCCAGTTCGCGGCCCAATCGAATGAGCGGCCCCGTGGATCCCTCAAACGTCAGTTCACGCGAAGGCGTGTTGGCGGGTACGGTCCCGATCACTCCGACGATGAGTTGATCGATCCATCCGTCTAGAACCCATTCTTGACTCAGTGTCGCGCTCGGATTGTCGAATGCGCCTTCGGGCAGTTCTTCGGTTTCTGCACTATAGGGTTTCGTGTAAGCGACCTGTAACGTCGCCGCAACTTGGTAGGGACGATATTTGAGAGTCGGCTGAAGCACGTACCATCCGCCAACTTCGTCCAGGCCGTTGGCCTTCTGTATGCCATAGGTTTCCAAGATCACCACGCTTCCGTATTCGAACGGGCCCGCGGAGTTCTCGGTGGATACGGGCTCAGCCAAAACAGGAGCCTTGATCGTGCTGGCGCTCTCGTCTTGCGCGCGAGCTATATGCGGAGCGAATGCCGCAAGTAAACAAATTAAATAGAGATAGCGGAATTGATTCATTTCGAATGCTCGTAACACGGATTGTGGTCGTCTGTGAAGGATAAATTTAACCATCTGTCGATTAGAAATAAAGTTTGTTTACATTAGTTAATTGACGCCCGGATAAAGGGCCAGTTTTGCCCTCGTTTTTTGACACGATCTCGCTCACATGTTGAGCTTCCTTAACACACGCGATCGCACAATTGGAACTCGCGCACGAGCGGCGAAAAACCCGGACTTTCGCCTCGGACTCTCCGTCCAGCCGCGCGCGCATTAATAACGTGCCCTAGTTGGCGCCCCAAACACATGGAGGTCAAGACGGATGAAAATCCAATGTTTTGCCGCGACCGTCGTCCTTGCAACTGCAACTTTTTTCCTCTCTTCCGCCGCTTCAGCGAGCGTTTTGCAAGAAGGCGCGTCCTTTCGCGTGATGAGTCAGCAAATCTTCCGCCCCGAGGGCAACGCCGTCGAAATCGAAGCTGACGCGATGATCACGGTGATCGGCGAGAGAATCGACGAGCGCGGCGATCGCCTCGTTCACGTCGGCGTCGATTCGAACTCCGTCGAGATGCCATCGGAATTCTGGGTTCGCGCGAGCGAGCTTGAGAGCGCACATCTTGAAATGCTCGACGGCGGAATGGATGTTGATCAACTCCTCGGGCTCGAGGAGAGTGGCGACCTGTCGACTTTGCTGAAAAAGCCGATGACCTACTGCTATCGTTTCGTAAAACTTTATCTGCTCAAGAAGGGGCTCGTCAGATCTTATTTACCTGGCGGCTCGGCATGGATGGCGACGAAATATTTGCCGGCCCACGGCTTCCGCCTCACGGGTCGGGGACCGGGTTCTTCGCGCGTGAATGACGTCTGCGTTTATTCGGGCGGTAACGGCAACAACGGCCACATCGAAGTTCGCGCGCCCGCGGGCTGGTATTACGGTTACGGCTACAAGAAGGCTCCCATCTCCCTTCGCAATCACCGTCTGAAAGGTTGCTTCTCGAAGAAGCGCTAAAAACAAAA
>SXSP01000467.1 GCA_005792225.1 Bdellovibrionales bacterium
AGAGGAATGGAACAAAGAATTTCATCACCTGGAAGGCGGTCGCGACTAAATCGAAGTTTTGCGGCATATGGGAAAACCCTATCGAACGCCCAGCCGTGTGTCTAGTCGCCCCTGATTCAATCAGGCTTGGTCTCCCCCTGGATCTGCTGCGGCGCATCTCTCATTTGGCTTCTCCGAATTGGCCGGAGTAAATGAGGGTTGTTTGAATTCTGCAGAGAGCTTAGGAGATTGCCTCTAGAAAGGGCACGTCTCTTTCACTCGCCCACCGCCGATGTTATGAGGGACCTCCGCCCAAAGAAGGATCTTTTATGAGTCGCACGAAGGCTGACGAAATCAATAATCATGTTTCTGATTTTCTGCGCGATGGGTTTTGCATTTTACCGGGGCTGATCTCTCCAGAAAAAATCCGCGCCTGGAACGAGAGTTTCGAACCGCTCTTGATGGATCACATCGAAAGCCAAGGGGACCCTTCGTTCCGCGGGGCCAACCGCTTTTACGTGACTCTTCCCTTCGCGAAACCCTTTGCGGACCCGTCGATTTTTGACAATGACGACATCCTGGCGATCGTTGAACGCATCGCCGGAAAAGACTTCGTCATGTGTCAGCTCGCGAGTGACTCGCCGACCTTAGGTTCCGATTTTCAAGCGATCCATTCCGATGCTCCGCCGCTTTTTCCTGAAGAGCCTGAGATTCAAACTCCGTCCTTTCAATTGGCCGTGAACTTTCCGCTCTGTGATGTCACTCCGGAAAATGGACCGCTCGAAATCACGCGCGGAACTCACCGGATGAAGAAAGCCGATGCGCTCTCGAAAATTGAATCGGGCGAAATCAAGCTTGAGTCCATCACGATGAAAGCGGGTGACGTCATGATTCGTGATGTGCGCTGTCTTCACCGCGGAACTCCCAATCGCACGAATGTTCCGCGTCCCATGGTGGTGATCGGATATAGCCGCAGCTGGATGCTCCGGCCCGAAGTGCAAATCGAGATTCCGCGCGCTGAATTTGAATTGCTCTCGCCTCGCGCGCGTCACATGTTGCGGTTTAATCCGGTCGTCGAGAAACTCTCCCAGGAGCCCATTCGGGAGACTTACAAAGCCTTCGCTTACTGAGCGATCTCGCGGATTTTGGAAGCGATCTCGCCGATGGCGGACCCAGGTCCGAACACGGCGGCGACTCCGCTGGCCTGCAGTTGCCTTGCGTCATCTTCGGGAATGATGCCGCCGACGAAGATGGGTTTCTGGACACCCTGCTTTTTCAGAAGTTCTTGAATCGCGGTGACGAGCGGAATGTGGGCTCCCGAGAGAATCGAGAGTCCGATGACATCGACGTCTTCTTGAAGCGCCGCCGAGACGACCATCTCGGGTGTTTGGTGCAATCCCGTGTAGATCACTTCGAATCCCGAATCGCGCAGGCCTCTCGCGACGACCTTCGCTCCGCGGTCGTGGCCGTCGAGACCAGGCTTCGCGACGAGAACGCGGATGATGCGGTCGCTAGAATCCGAAGGGGCATTTGTCATTTCGTACGTCCTTGAATCTTGATATTGGGCGAGATTACACCCATGATGGGAACCCAATCAAGGGAGGATGATCTGATGTCTCAAGCCGACGCTCGCCCCGCCGTCACGACTTTGTCTGAAGATGAACTCGCATTCCGCGACGCCGTTCGCGAATTTGCAGAAGGCGAAATCAAACCGCTCGTCACGAAAATGGATGAGCACGCGGAATTGGACAAGGCCCTTCTCCCGAAACTCTTCGAGATGGGATTGATGGGTGTTGAATCTCCCGAAAAATACGGCGGTGCCGGTGGATCTTTCTTCATGGCCTGCCTCGCCGTCGAAGAACTCGGCCGCGTGGACGGTTCGGTTTCTGTTCTCGTCGATGTTCAAAATACCTTGGTGACGAACGCCTTCATTCGCTGGGGCTCCGAAGAAATCAAGTCGAAGTATTTACCGAAACTCGCGCGCGAGTGGGTCGGCGCTTACGCTTTGTCTGAGAGCACGTCGGGATCCGACGCTTTCGCCCTGAAGTTGCGCGCGGAAGACAAAGGCGACAAGTGGATCTTGAACGGCTCCAAGCTTTGGATCACGAACGGAAAAGAAGCCGGTGTCTTCATCGTCTTCGCGAACATCGATCCCGCGCAAGGCTACAAGGGCATCACGGCGTTCGTGGTTGAAAAAGGCTTCAAGGGTTTCACGGTCGGCAAAAAAGAAGACAAACTCGGTATTCGCGCGTCCTCGACGACGGAACTCCTTTTTGAAAATTGCGAAGTCCCTAAGGGCAACATCCTCGGCGAAGTGGGCAAGGGTTACAAGATCGCCATCGAGACTTTGAACGAAGGTCGCATTGGGATCGGCGCGCAGATGGTTGGCATCGCACAAGGTGCGTACGAAGCCGCTTTGAACTACGTGAAGGGCCGCGAGCAATTCGGAAAACCGATCGCGAACTTCCAAGGCGTTCAGTTCCAGCTTGCGGAAATGCGCGTTCTGCTCGAGGCCGCTCGCTTGATGGTTTACAACTCCGCTCGTCTGAAAGACGCGGGCCAACCCTTCATCGAACAGGCCGCGATGGCGAAGCTTTACTCCTCGCGCGCGGCAGAGAAGGTCTCCTCGATGGCGATTGATCTCTTCGGCGGAAACGGCTTCACGCGCGAGTACCCCGTCGAGAAGTTCTGGCGCGACGCTAAGATCGGCCAAATCTACGAAGGAACGAGCAATATGCAGCTCCAAACCATCGCGAAGATGGAGCTAGGTTCGTAAGTTGAGTGAGAAGGCCGCGTGTCCTTCGGAGACGCGGCTTTTTTTATTCGGATTTTTTGGCCTCGGCCACGCGCTTTGAGTAGATCTGTTTGATGTTCTCGATCTCTTTTTGGTGCTGAATATCCTTCTCGCTCAGCTTGAGCACGCTCTCCTGCTGAACATTCTCGATCTTCTTCTTCGCATCTCGACGCAAGCGATCGACTTCGGCCTGATTCTCGGCTTTCAAATCGCGGAGCTCATCGCGGTGACGAGCTTCCATATCCCGCTCTTTTTGATTGTAGAGAGCTTGCAAGCGAGCCGCGGGATCCCCGCCTGAGCCGCCCGAGCCCGAGACATTCGACGCCATACTTTAAACTCTAGCATCGATCTGAGACTTGCCGGGATCACGGCCTTCGCGGACTCGACCTCAGCCGGACCAACGTCTCGACGATGATCGCGAGCGCTTGCACGAGTGAATCGACCGCCATCGCCGGTGCCGGCGGCGATTTCTTTGCCGCCTGCTCCGGCGAATACGGCACGTGGATGAAGCCCGCCTGCCGGCGCGTGCGAAGAGTCGCGTCGAGCAGGCGATACATCAGAAAATTGCAAACATAGAGGCCGGCGGAATTTGAAATGCGCGCGGGCAAACCTGCGGCCTGAACCGCCTCCATCAACTCGCGAATCGGGAGAGTCGAAAAATAAGCGGGCGCTCCGGCCGAGTCGATTCTCGCGTCGCGCGGCTGGAAGCCTGAATTGTCGGGAATGTCGGCGTCCATGCAGTTGATCGCAACACGCTCGAACTCAATCGCATCCCGCCCCCCCGCCTGCCCGAACGCGAGAACGGCGTCCGGATCGAACGCATGAATTTCCGCCTCGAGTTTTTGGAATGCTTCGCGAAAGGTCACGGGCAGAAGCACCCCGCGGAGCTCGCACCCTCCGGGTGCCGCAACCTCATGAAGCCTGTTGATGAGGACGGCCGTCGGATTCACCGACTCCCCTCCGAACGCTTCAAACCCTGAAATCAGAATTCGCATGTCTTACAACACTCCGTGGCAAGCAAAAGGTACGCCGTACCGCATGCGGTAC
>SXSP01000468.1 GCA_005792225.1 Bdellovibrionales bacterium
AGCCCATGCCATGCAATCCACGCAGGGGAGTGAGGCCCACGGCCGTAAGCCTGTTCTCACCATTCAGTTGGACGCGCACGAGAGTGGAAGCGAGGGAGAAGCCGTCATCACGGTCGCAGATACCGGCCACGGAATTCCTGAAGCGATCCGCCACCGCATCTTCGAACCCTTCTTTACGACCAAACCCGTTGGCGAAGGAACGGGTATGGGACTCGCCGTCGTAAACGGAATCGTGGAATCACACGGCGGTCGCATGACTGTTGAAAGTCAGGAGGGATGCGGCGCCGTTTTTCGGGTCGCCCTTCCGCTGTATAGAGAAGAAGCGTTCGCGGAGCCCGAGGAGATGCCGTTAGGCGGAAACGAGCGACTTCTCGTCGTCGAAGATGATTCCGAACTTTTGAACTTGATGAAGGACACTCTCGAAGCCTTTGGTTACGGTGTCCTGGCGACGAAGGATCCTCTCGAAGCCGTGCGTCTTCTCTCAAGCCATCCGCATTCCATCGATCTCATGGTAACCGACTTCAGCATGCCGGGAATGACGGGGCTGGAGCTCGCCCACCAGGCGAGGTCCATTCGTCCCGATCTTCCGGTCGTCCTTTGCACGGCATTTAGCGAAATTAAGTCCATAGAGCTTGCGCGTGGTCAGATCATTCGCTCCGTCGTTCCGAAGCCATTTGACGGCATTCGGCTCAATGAGTCGATTCGCGAGGCGCTCGACCCGCGTTCATCCTCACCCAAATGAGATAAACATCGACTCCGGCACATCACTCGCCGGCGTCAACCGTATATGTTTTGGCGGTGTCAGGGCTATAGATTTTGATATGAGCGCCTTCAACCGACCATTTGGGTTGAGCGGGCTGTTCGCTTGCGGGCGTGTTGAGGGCGACGGAGCGAAGCGGATAGTCGCCGAGAATTTCGTTCGTTTTGTTGTTCACGATCACGGCGCGATAGAGCTGAACCAGCTGCGACGTTCCGTGAACTCCGGCATCGTATTCCACGATATCAAGATCGCTCAACGTGGGGTGCGTTTTCACCGAGAGGATCTTTGCGCCGTCGGGATCTCCCGTGACTTGAATTTGATTGAGCGGATTTCTCGTATTGCGCAGGAGATGGCCGATTTTCGTGTCGTTCAAGATGGTCCAATCTTCGATTGCGGCAAGCGCGCGGGGAATGAGCCCGTTCCAAAAAGCGGCGATGCGGGCAGAGACGGAGCTGTTAGACGCGTCGGATTTTTTACGCCCTCTCTTCGATGAGTTCGAGGCGACCGTTTTAACCTCATCAATATCGCAGGACCACTCCTTCGCGTAGAATTTGTGGTGCACACCGGTCGTCTGGATTGTTTTCCCGTCGACCGCGGCCGGCTGCACGAGTTTCATCTTTCGGTTCCAGCTCGGATTGACCTGATTGTTATGGTAGTAGCTCACCTTGTCCCACATCTCGGGTGGAGTGAACCGCGCGCATTGAAGATCAAGGAATGAGGAGATCGATTTCTTCATCCGTTCGCTACTGTCCTCTTTTTCCTTAATGAATTTATCTCCGTTCTTCCCGTAGATTTTATCGTTGTACATGGAGAACTGTTTCTCCGCGATCGCGACTTCCCACGCGGTCGCCGAGGGCTCTTTGCCGTTGACGCAGCTTTTTGTACGATTCACGACGGTCTTCTGAATGGCCATGATGTCCTGGATGCCCATGTCGGGGCCAGCCTCGCCGTAACCGGTAAAAGCCATCGCGAGAAAGGTCTTCAAGCGAGCTGACTTAAAATTCGAGATAAAATTCTTCTGGGACGCGATATTACCTGATGGAATGCTCTCACGCACTTGATTCAAGCAGCGGTAGAGCGCTTCTTGACGGCGATCGACGGTTCCGACCGGCTTAAGGCTTGCGCTTTTTCGATTTGTCTCATGGCACATCTGATCGCCGGCATCACCCCGGGTACTCGCGATGGTACGCGGAGCGAGGATGCCCGAGAGCGTTTCGCATTCAGAATATTTTCCACCCTCGGTCGGATCATCATCGAAGATGTTTTTCGGAAGGCAGAAGTTTCCCTTGTCGTCGCATTCGCCTCCATCGCCCGTCGAGCTGTTGCCGCTGGGTCGCGATGTCGAAGAGGGAGAAACTAGCTCGGATGATCTTGCGGCGAGTGCCTGCGAATTCGCAAAAATGAGCGCCACCACGCAAGCACTGATGAGTTGTCGACCGTAGATGGACATCGCGAATTCTCCGCCCTCAAATAGCGTCTCGATTTGAGACGTAACTACTCAGTGTTTACGAAGAAGAATTGCAAGCGGTGCGCCCGCTCCAGACGCGTCTATCGGTCAGTCAGCGTCTAAGCTTTAGGCAGGTCGCCATAAGTGATTGCACATAGAAATCGTGGAGTCAGGTGAGCGTGTGGCGAACGAGACTTCCCTCGACCGTGTGATCACCGATATTGAGGATGAGCGAACCCTCGGAGTGCGTGAGGTGCCAATCATTATCTCTCTCGAGCGTTTCGGCGAGGGCGTCCAGAAGATTCGAGCCTAAGGCGAAGACTTCTATTGCCTCCGCCTTATGGACTTCAGCCGCTTTCATCTCGCGGAGAAGAAGGTTCGGATCTTTGTACGTGTAAACTTTCACTGTTTGGGCGGCTTTCGATGCCTTATGAAGTTTCCGCGTGCTGGGATTTCCGATCTCGATCCAGAGCTTATACCCACCGTGCTGACCCGGAATTTCGAGGCAAGGCGAATCGGGATCACTGAGCCCACCGGGAGAGAACTTAAGTCCTTCAGCGGCGTTCAGCGCATAAGCGAGCACTCGCGAGAGAAGAAACGGATGAGTCTCCGAGGGGTGCATCGCGATCCGAAAATCGAGGGCGTCGTAGAAACCGCGGTCGATATCGGAGACCTGGATGCGGAAGCGGTAAAGCGTGGTGGATGTGGACATTCACAACGATTTAGCAGGGGCGGCGCCAAAACGAAAGCGCCGATTTTTCGTTGGATGGAGCGAACTCTCCCAATTAAAAAAAACCCGCGGCATCCGAGCCGCGGGTTTAAAGGGGAATAGTTCAACAATTTTTCGGGTGCATCCTTGCGACCCGTTTTGCCCGGGCGGCCGACCGTGGCCGTCCAAGCGAAATCGAGTCTGAAAATTAGGCCAAGCGACCGTACTGAAGCTCGGACGCGTTCGTGAAGTCGAGGTTCAGCGTGCGACGTGTGTTCACGGGAGTCGCGAAGCGGTAACCTGCACCGTGAGCCGACTGGATGTACTGACCCTTCGAGCCGAGCTTGCGGCGAAGTTTCGAGATGTGAGTGTCGACGCTACGGCTGTAGACGTGAACGCTCTCGCCCCAAACTGTGTCGAGGATCTGGTCGCGAGTCACGACGGTGTTCGCCTTGTTCGCGAGGAAGAGAAGGAGTTTGAATTCGATCGGAGTCAGATCGACTTCGCTCGTCTTTCCATCTTCGTTCAAGAGAACGCGCTGTGTGCTCTTATTGATTTCGAGGTCGTCGAAGACAATCGTGTCGGCAGCGACCATGTCGCGTTCACGTTTGCGAAGTTTGGCGTCGACGCGAGCGCGGAGCTCGAGAGCGTCGAAGGGCTTCGCGATGAAGTCGTCGGCGCCAACGGAGAAGCCGAGAACTTTATCGGGAACCGAGCTCTTCGCCGACAAGATGATGACGGGGATTTGGTTCCACTTCTCGTGAGCCTGGAGGATCGAGCAGAGGTGGAAGCCATCGCCATCGGGCAACATGACGTCGAGGAGGATCAAGTCAAAGTCCTTCTTCTCGAGAGCCGCAGCGGCTTCGCGCTGGGTTTTTACCCACTCGAGCTGAACGCGGTTTCCGAGCGCGCGCTGGACGAGTTGGTAAGCGTCGACGTGATCTTCGATCAACAAGACTTTGAATTGAGCCATCTTCGGGTTCCTTTCGCTAAGAGCTATTCCGTATCTCAACCGTTTCGCAGGTGGAGAGTAGCAACACCGGTGCCGACGAAAACTATGACGCCAGCTCAACATTACGCGGTTTTAAGCTGCGAAATCGCAAATATTGGGGAGAATCTCCACGTTCGCCGGTGGAAATTCGGAACGTTCGTGGTGTTTCTGTCGCGGATGAGAAAACAATATGAACCAGGTGTGACGAAGGTGTCGCGAGCCTTTGAGACTTCCTCCTCAGCCTATGTTGCCGAATTGATGCAGCCCTTTTGACCTGGGCCTCAAGAATGCGTGGCGGGCTCTTTTTATGATGGTGGAGGATGAACAGGAGGTTTTAATCATGCTTCGCAATTTGATTCTGATGTGCGTAGCTTTTTCGGGATCGATCGCCCTCGGCCAGTCGCAGATCGATACGAATCAGCCCAGTCAATCCATGGATTCAGGCCTGGCGAATCAGCCCGCGACCACTTCGCCGTTCTCCTCTCCGCAGACGACGTCGCCCCCGTACGACTTTTCGTTCTCGTCTCCTTCTACCGTCCCTTCTACGGCACCTTCGACCGTTCCCAATTCACCGCTCCTTTCTCAAGATCCGATGGCGAGCGGAACGGGCATGACGACCCAGGGTGGAGGAACGATGGGAACGACTTCTCGGGCACCGGCTTCAAGTGCACCGGCGACGAGCGCTCCGACGACGGCTCCTACAAATTCGGGTGCGGCGCCGATGAGCGGCGGCACAACCAGGTGATCCCTGCGAGCTGGTTCCTTTCATTGGCTCCGGTCATTTGAAACCGTCGGACTTTGCTGCGGATCGGGTTCTGAAGCGTCACCCAACAACAACAATGAAAGGGACCAGTTTGCGCGCGGATCAAACGCCTGCGTTCGCAAGAACTTGCGCGATCGATCCCACGGGCGACGTGTAAATCGCCGTTTCGAAGTC
>SXSP01000469.1 GCA_005792225.1 Bdellovibrionales bacterium
GAAGAGAGTCAGAGCTTTCATACGTCAAATCATGCACGAGCAACCAGAATTGGACAAATCAATGCCACTCGGGTCAAGATGAACCTTATGCCCGAAATGATTCTCGCGATAGACTATGGAACTTCGAATTCGCTCGTGGCCGCGACTGACGGTGTAACGACTACTCCTCCGCTCGCGATTGATCCGGAAGCGGAAGATCCAACGGTCTTTCGGAGTATTCTGTTTTTTCCGCACGGAAACCTCTGCTACTACGGAAGCCGCGCGGTTCGGGAGTACACCGACAGCCAAGCGCAGGGCCGGTTGATCCGCTCGATCAAGAAGTATCTGCCTTCAGAGAGTTTTCTCGGTTCGTGGATCGACAATCGTGTCGTGAAGCTTGAGGATTTGATCAGCTACTTTCTCCTCGAGATGCGGAAGCGCGCGGGACAAGCACTCAACCAAGACGTGACCTCCGTCGTCCTTGGGCGACCTGCGAAGTTTTCGGATGACCCGGTAAAAGATAAACTCGCCGAATATCGTCTCCAGAAGGCGGCGGAACTCGCGGGATTCAAAAATATTTCGTTTCTTCCGGAGCCGCTCGCGGCCGCGTTTGATCTGCGAAGGAAACTCACGGACATGAAGACGGTTCTCGTCGTGGATTTAGGAGGCGGAACCTCGGATTTCACCGTCATTCGCATTGGACCGGATGCCTACAAAGAAAGTGACGTCCTCGCGATGGGTGGCGTGAGCGTCGCCGGCGATGCCGTCGACGGCAGCTTCATGCGCTCGCAAGTGGCACCGTTTTTAGGATCGAAGGTGAAGTATCGAGTTCCCCTCGGCCGTAACGTGCTCGAGATGCCGAAGTCGCTCCTCGACCACATTTGCTCGCCCGCCGATATCGCGCAACTTCAGAAGAGTGATTACATGAATTTTTTCAGGCAAGTTCGCGATTGGGCTCTCCGCGAAGAAGATCGCGAGGCACTCGAGCGTCTCTTCGCGATCGTCGAAGATCAACGCGGCTTTGAGGTTTTTGAGGAAGTCGATCGAGTCAAACGCGCGCTCTCGGGAGGAGGACGCGCGAAGTTTTCGTTCGATTACCCGGGTGCGGAGATTGAATTCGAGATCGAGTCTGTCGATTACGACGTCGTGATTTACCCTTCCACCGAGAAAATCTTGAGCACCATGGATCAAGTTCTCAAAGACGCGGGCCTCAAACCCGATCAAATCGACATTGTCTACTGCACCGGCGGAACTTCGAAACTCCGCCGCATTCAGGGAGGACTTCTCGAGCGATTCCCCCGCGACCGAGTGATGGGGGCTAACTTCTTCCACTCAGTCATCGAGGGACTCACGGCGAGGGCGGCGGAACTCTGAGATCGCGCTTAGTGAAGAGTGAGCTTGCGGATTTCTTGTTGCTGACTTCCCGTCTTCACGTAAATTTCAAGACGCGTCAGTTTCGGGCGAAATGGAGCCGCCAAACGTAGGACAAAGACATCACGGCCCTGGTTTTTTCCGAGGTAAAGAGCGAGGTTGTCGAGGGTCCCGAGAGCGCCGTTAAATTCGCTCGCGTTTCTCACAATGTGCATGGTTCTGTAGCGAGAGTTGCTAGGGCCCGCGTCGTAGTCGACGAGGTAAATCTCTTTTCGATAACCAAGATCTTCCACCGCGATCTCGATCAATTGCTGCTTAGTGAACAAGGCATCGCAATGGTAGGCATCCGTGACGTCAATGGCTCCGACCTTGTCGATAGAAGCGATCGACTGGCGTTGGCAGTTTCCCTTCAGAAAGTCAGCGGGAATCTCCGCGTGAGCCGAAACAGCGCTAAACAAAACGAGACCACTCAAAGACATCTTCATAGGTTTCTCCTTGTGAATTGGTGTCTCGTTTCTAAACGTCATTTACGAATCCGTAAATTTCTATTTACGAAACTGTAAATTTGCATCACTCTTTTGTAAGGGTGACCATGGCTAAAAAGAAACCGCTCCCATCTGAATTAAACCGGTCGATTTACGAGCAGCTCTTTCAGCCGCAATTATCCAAAGCTGACCTCCGGAAAATTCAAATTCTTGAGGCCGCAATCGACACTTACGCCCAGCTTCCGCTCGATTACGTCAGTTATGAGGACATCGCTCGCGCCGCTAAAATCTCAAGGCCGCTGGTTCTCCACCACTTCCCGGAAAAACGCGATCTCTTCGCTACAATGGTCAAGTTCGTGCGCGCGAAAATGCAGGAGACCGCGGTCGAAGAACTCTCAGGAGCGAGGCCCGATGCTCTTGCGCGATTTAAGGCGTACATCAATTCGACGTTCAAATGGCTGAGCACTCAGCCCGATCACATGCGGGTTTGGATCTTTCACTTTTACGTTTGTGCCTCGGACCCTGAGTTCCGAGAAGGACATAAGGAACTCACCGAAATCGGAATGAAGCGAATTAGCGCCCTCCTCGAGCAAGGCGAGCGCGAAGGAACCCTCTCGGCAAAGAACGCGGATGCGAAGGCAAAATCAATTCAAGCCATGATCACAGGTTCATTAATCGAGGCAATTTCTGAGAATGATCCGAGAGCCTGGGACTCGATCCGTAAGCGCTGTCTCGAGCAAACTCTAATGATCGCGGGGGCATGAGTCTTGCCTCTATTTGGAAGGAACCATTCACTCGAGAGGGCAGATCAAAACCATGGGGACCCGCCGCCTTCTTTTCACAGGAGTCATCCGCCAATTCTTGGCGCTGTCGATTGTTTTGACAGGGCTCAAGGTGCACGCGGTAGATCCTCTGGTCTTCGACGCAACCCTGAAACCGAACCTCTGCCGGCTCGCATTTGCGACGGATCAGCGTGTGGGCTTTCGCGAGGTCGTCAGGTTTTCTGACGGAAAATTCGCGGATCGTGGTTGGACTGCCGAGTTCATGGCCGAACGAATGAAACTCGCCGAGAAGTTTCCCGATTCCGAATACTACTACACTCAAAACAACGGCAAGATCACGGGCGCGTTGGCCGCAACCTTTGCTCACTTCTCCCCGATGGATGCGCTTCGGTTTCCGAACGTGCAGCTGCTTCCCATGGAATCTTCATTGCAGAAGTTTTTAGGTCGGCCCGTCGGAATGAACGGTCGAAGCATGATCACCGAGATGCGCACCTACGCGATTGAAAAAGAATTCCACGACTCGGCGAAATCAAGTCTGTTCTTCTCGGCTTTGGGCTCAGTGGTACGAAAGTACAAGCGAGACTACCCGGAACTCATGGACAAACACGTGGTATTTACGTACGGCGATGAGGTTTCATTGAAACTCTATGGCGCCATGGGCTTTAAGAATCTTTCGGAGAAATGGGGCGAGGTTCCCATCGCGCATGCGGGGACGAACTGGTGGATTTTGGGAATTACACCTCGAGAACTCGAAACTCTTCTTCATAAAGAATACGCGCGTTACTTCCGCAAAAAACGCGGAAATGAATCCGTCGTCATCTTGCCTGATGGGAGAAAAGTTACGGTCACAGCCGAAATCGGCAAGAACGATCTCAGACACCTCACTGAGGACACCGAAATTCGAGAAAACCTATGGGCCGCGAAGGGAAGCGATGTTGTCCTCACGAAAGAAGGTCAGCTTTTAGAAATTGCGGCAATCGCGAAAACCTACCGCGATCCCGTGACCGGCATAACGGCAGACGCCGGCGCTCACCTTCAGTTTTTCCCGCACTCAGGTCGTCTGCACTCTCTCTCGAAAGCGGCCGAGCCCTTTGAGATGGAGCCCGGGGTCTGGGTCCGCGCTGGCGACCGTGTCGAATGGCTCCCGAACGGAGATTACTTTAAAATTGGAACGCGGTTTTACAACCCGCGCTTGAATCATCCGCTCGGTCTTCACGAGCCCAAACGGCCTCTCGAATCTGAGCCCGAAACGGGGCACACCGTGGTGCCCTTGTTTCGAAGGTGAACCGGCGATCGGCAAAACTCAGTACGACTTCGCGAAGATCACACGCTTCTTCGACGGTTTGCCCGTGAAGATGCAGGTGCCGCTTTCATCGGGACCGTCGAGGGGAATACAGCGGGGCGTGACCTTGAGCTTCGCGAGGATCTCGTGATCGATCGCGGCCTCGTTCCAGTGAACGAGGGCGAAGCCTCCGGTTGCGGGGCCCTTCTCGTCGTCTCCACCTTTTCCAAAGAATGCTTCGAAATCCGCGAGCGAATCGATCCTTTTGATGTTCTCATCGCGGTAAGCGCGAGCGCGGTCGTAAAGCGACTTTTGGATGTCGTTGAGAAGATCTTGTATCCCGCTCACGAACTGCGCGCGCGGAATCGATGTCTTCTCTTTCGGGCCCTTGTCTCGGCGGCCGACGAAGACTTCGTTTTTCGCCATGTCTCGCGGGCCGACCTCCACGCGCAACGGAATGCCCTGCTTGATCGCC
>SXSP01000470.1 GCA_005792225.1 Bdellovibrionales bacterium
CAACACTTAGCCCCTGACAGAGTCCTGACTGAAACACGTGAGAACATCTTGCATGCTTGACTCATGATGCTTGCAGACATGCATACGCACTCTACCTTCAGCGACGGCGAGATGAATATTCCCGAACTCGTTGATTTCTACGGGCGCCGGGGTTTCGGCGCGATCGCAATCACCGACCACATCTGCGAGAACAAGACTTTCTTCGGCCGCGCGGCCAAGTACCTCAACTACACGCTCACCGAGGCGACCTTTCCGCTCTACCTCGAAATCATTCGGTCCGAAGCGAGGCGAGCGTGGGACGAGTACCGAATGGTCGTCATCCCCGGCTTCGAGATCTCGAAAAACTCTCTCTCGAATCATCGCTCGGCCCACATCATCGGCTTGGGCGTAAGCGAGTACATTTCCGCCGACCGCGACATCCTCGAAATCATTGATGCCATCCGTGCGCAAGGCGCGCTCTCGATCGCCGCTCATCCGGTCTCGACCCGCAAGTTCGAAAAACAGACCTATCACCTCTGGGGAAGACGAGAAGAACTTCGCGATAAATTCGACGCCTGGGAAGTCGCGAGCGGTCCGGTTCTCTTCGACGAAGTTTTACGGAGCGGTCTACCGCTTCTTGCGACGAGCGATCTCCACCGTCCTTCGCAAATTAACGCCTGGAAAACCGTACTTCACTGCGAACGATCGCAAGAGGCGATCCTTCAAGCCATACGCAATCAGGAGCTGAGCTTCCAGTTCTACACGGAGGAAGGACTTGATCGTCACGCTGCTGGCATTTTGCGCCGCCCTCATTTGGCTCACGGCTCTCTGGCTCGCCTTCCTCGGCACGCTTAAAGCGCACGAACACTTCGAGCGCTCGCCGAAAATCGTGCCTCACCCGCTCGAGCCCGTCTCGATCCTCAAGCCCGTCAAGGGTCTTGAGCCCTCGCTCCGCGGTAATCTCGAAAGCTTCTTCAAACTTGATTATCACCAGTACGAAATCCTTTTTTCCATCGCGAGAGAAGACGATCCCGCACGCCCCTTAATCGAAGAACTGATCTGCGCTCACCCAAAAATTCCCGCGCGCCTTCTCATCGGCGATGCCGGCGTCGGGCCCAACCCAAAGGTGAACAACCTGATCCAGAGCTACCAAGCTTCGCGCTTCGACTGGATCGTCATCAGCGACAGCAACGTCCAAGTCCCGCGCGATTACCTCCTCTGCACCACGGCCGAGTTCACCCCCGACGTCGGTGTCGTCACCGCCGTCGTCGCCGGGACCCGATCACGAACGATGGGTGGTCTTCTCGAATCCATATACCTCAACACCTTCTACGCCCGCTGGATGTTCATCGCCCGCGAATTCGGCCAAGACTGCGTCGTCGGAAAATCAATGTTGTTTAGAAAATCCGTTGCCGAACGCTTCGGCGGAATCCTCCAACTCGGCCGTTTCCTCGCCGAAGACTACATGACCGGCCAAGCCATGCGCATGCTGGGCCTCAAAGTGAAAATGATGAGGCGACCCATCGAACAACCTTTAAGCCGCTATACCTTTCGCGACTTCTGGCTCCGCCACATTCGCTGGGGGCGCATCCGTAAATCTCAGGCCCCGCTCCCCATTTTCTTTGAGCCATTGACGATGATGTTTCCCTCCGGTGCCATGGGCGCCTTCGCGCTTTACATCTTCGCCGGCCTCCCGACGGGTCTCGTCTTTCTCGCGCACGTTTCCCTTTGGTTCATCCTCGATCTTTCACTGATGAAGAGTCTCGGCCAGAAGCCGCGCTTCATGCTCCTTCCCGGCTGGCTCCTTCGCGAATGTCTCGCCCTTCCGCTATGGATCCAAACCATCTGCGGGAACACGGTGATGTGGCGAGGCTCACGCCTGAAAGTCAAAACCGGAGGACTTCTGGAGGCACAAATTGAAAACACCTGAATTCCTCTGGGGAGCGGCAACCAGCAGCCACCAAATCGAAGGCGGAAATAAAAACAACGACTGGTGGAACTGGGAAGCCGAAGGCCGCATCGAAGGCGGCGTTCGCTCGGGTGCTGCCACCGATCACTGGTCACGTCGGCGCGAGGACCTCCTGCTCGCGCAATCGCTCGGCCTCAATAGCTACCGGTTCTCCATCGAATGGTCCCGTGTCGACCCCGAAGAAGGAAAGTGGGACGACTGCGCGATCTCCTGGTACCGCGACCTCATCTCAGACTGCGAAGATCTCGGTCTTCTTCCCATGCTCACGCTCCATCACTTCACCCTCCCCAACTGGCTCGCCAGTCGCGGAGGATTCGCCGCCGCCGACGCCCCTGAGAAGTTTCTTCGTTATGTTACAAAAGTCAGCGATGCTATCGGAAGTCGCGTGCCTCTCTGGTGCACGATCAACGAGCCCCTCGTTCTCATCGCCGGAAGTTATCTCGGCCACTTCATGCCGCCGGGAACCTACGCACCCAAATCGGCGTCACTCGCCTCCCACGGTTTGTTGAAGAGCCACGTCCTCGCCTACGATCTTCTCCACTCACGCCTCAGCTCGCACCGCGAAGGAAGATGGGCGTCGCATCCATTAATGGTTGGCTACGCCCACAACATGATCAGCATCAAGCCCGAACGTAAATACCACCCATTCGAAGCCTTGATCGCTCGAAAGCTCAACCACCTCTACAACTACGCCTGGATCGACGCCACCACCGGCGGTGATCAGCACCTGGGCCTCGTCGGCGTTTTCCCCCGCGCTCCCCTCGTCGCGGAAGCACGCGGCCGGCTAAAGACCGATTTCATCGGCGTCAACTATTACACCAAGGGCTACGTCCAATGGTGGCCGCGCGCCAAAGATCCCCACCAAGTCGGCCGCGTGCCCGTCGGCATGAGCTTCGCCCGTCGTCGCGACGCGAGTTCCGATCTCGAATGGGCAGTCTATCCAAAAGGTTTAGGCAAGATCCTCCAAAGCCTCCGCCGCTACGGCCTTCCCATCTACATCACCGAAAACGGAATCGCCGACCGCGACGATCGCCTGCGCCCACGCTACATCGTCTCGCATTTAAGCGAAGTCGCGCACGCCCGCGAAAGCAGACTCGATATCCGCGGCTACTTCCACTGGTCACTCCTCGACAACTTCGAGTGGATCAAAGGCTTCTGGCCAAGATTCGGTCTGTACTCGGTTGACTACGATACGTTCGAGCGCAAGGAGACCGCGAGCGCGAGATTGTACCGAGAGATTATTCGTGTGCATGGCGCGGGAGCTCCAGATGCGCGGGTATTGCGGGATTTTGCGCGGGTTG
>SXSP01000471.1 GCA_005792225.1 Bdellovibrionales bacterium
CGATGATCCCAATGCGGCGAGCCTCGCAAAGATCGATGCTTCACTCCAAAACATCATCAAAGCGGTCGTGCAACTCTCGTCGCTTTAATCCACGGTCAAAAAATCGAAGTAATGAGCCTCCGCGCCATCGAACTCGGTGAGTTGACCGCAGCTGGGGCAGGTGAGAGGGGCGAGCTTGAAATTCGTTGCGCGGAGATCATCGACAGCGGCGAATTTCTCCGTTTCCGTGTTGCAGTTTTCGCAGAAAAAGGGGAGCGCGATGGACTGCACTTCATCTTTTTCCACCATGCCAGAAACGAAGTTGCAAAGGTTAACGACGGAAACCCCGACTTCGAAGAACTTGAGCTTCACGCCCTTTTTTCGAAGATCGCGGAAGAACAAAATCCATTTCGTGATGCCCATCGAGTTGATGCGAACGATCGCCTTACAGTTGACGTGAAGCTCTTTAACATCATTCTCGATTTTGGCGGTGAAATCTGAACTCTCGGAGATCGCCCCGATAATTTTCATCTGGTAGATACCGGGCGTTTGGGTGCGATCAAGATTCAGCATGTTATGAGTCTATGCCCCGCACGCGAAATCAGGAAGCTAGTTTTAACTCTACTCTGGACTTTGGGCCGGAGGTCTAGAGGACCGACACGAATTGGAAGTTCTCATCTGATGGAACCAGAAAGAAAACCGCTGCATCCGTGCGCACGCCTTTTTCGGTGATGTAGAGGAGGCTTGCGCCCGAACGGAAGATGGTCGCGAGACCCAATCCTGGGCGAGCCTGACCGTCGATGATGTCCTCCGACGTTTGGTCGAAGGCTTTCGAAATGTGACGAAGCGTTCGATCCGTCTCCAGGCTTCCGTAAAAGTCCGTGACTCTCAATTGGAAGACGGGAAGTTCCTGAGAAAACTCGAGCGAGACGCTGTCCTTACCCGACAGGTCAAACTCCGCATCCGATGGAACCGCGTACTTCGGTTTCCCGTCCTCATGAACGGGCGCATCGAAAATGGCGTTCATAATCAGTTCATCGGCGGCACTCGCGATCTTCGTGCAGAGTTGTTTTTTGTAGCCGTAACCCACGAGATGAAAATGGAGGCCCGAGGCGGCCCAATTCTTTTGCAGCGAGCTGCTTAAGCGGAACGTCTGATGAGCGGGATTGCCTTTTTGGGTGTCGAGCACCGCCGAGCGCTCGGCGCGTGCCCGAACCACGCGGGAATAAAGTTGTGCGGCCGTTTCGACGCTCACCCAGCCTCGCGTGAGAAAATTCGTGACTTTGGAGGTCTCCGCGAGCGCTAAAGCCAAGTCGCGCGATGACGGATAGATGTAGTGCACTCGAGCGGAATGAGCTGGTGTCAGTTTTTCTTCGAAACGGACGCGGTCCAAAATCGTGCCCGGAGCTTCTACGAGGACGATCGCGTCTCCGGGGTGATCGAGAACGGCCTCGACTTCATCGAGTGAGCGGAGCTGCCTGGCTTGAACCCCGAGGTGATTCGCCAGTGCCTCAGCGAACTTCGTATCGGATTCTTGCGTAGAGGTGAAATAAACGATGTTCGGCATAACTCTCCCGTACCCGATCGATTATCGATCGAAGAGGGAGCTTTGAGAAACCAAATGAAAAAGCCTGGCCGATGGGCCAGGCTTGCGTTTCGTATACAATGTTTGTTTACGATGATCAGAACTCGTCGACGCGGCGGACGATGTTCGAAATCGCCTGGCGCTTATTTGCGAGGCTGCAGAACCGTTCCGTCTCCGACGTCGGCTGCTGCGAGCAACGTTTGCCGACTTGGCGTGTGATTGTTGTCACGTCGTCGATCTGGATCGAGGCCAGGGGAGAAAACGGAACTTTAACGATGTACTGTTCGTTTCCGAGCGCAATCGGAGCGGCCGTGTAGAACACGAGACGCTGGGGAACTCGAAGGTCGCAGTCTTCATCAGACGTCGTGATCACGGCCGAGCGGGGATTCACGATGCGCGTTTCGATTTCAACGAGGTCGATGGTTGTAGAGCCATCCGGCAGCTGAATGTTTGTCGTGTCGATCTGGAGGCCTTGACCGAATGCCGTCAGATTCTGAAGGTTGATGACCGTCGGAGCCGTGGTGATTTCGATAACCTGGCCATCATTTGTTTTCAGGCGGAAGTCTTGGATCGTCACGTTCGTCGCCGTGATGGAAGCGTAGAGAGCATGATAGTCGGCGGGGCCCGCCGAAGTGCGGCTCACCACCTCAGTACGACAGGAGCTCCCATGATGGTGCTTCTTTCCGTGTGCATGTCCCTCACTCGCTACGAAGCTCATTGCGAGTGCGGCCAAAAATCCGATTTTTCCAAACGTCGCGTTCATCGTCCTTGTCTCCTTCAAATCATTCAATTTGCCGGAAGACATTGCGAACGGCGGGCCGCGCCTAACCTTGCGAAAGGAGTAGGGCGCGCCAAGACAGTGCCCAACTTTGCTCGGCATTTGGCCGAGCACCTGTTTAGAACCTAGTCAATTTGGGAGACTTTCCTGACAGGCCCGCAAAGTGCTGAATTCGTGAAACTTCACGGGCAAACTAAATAAAAAATGTTTCTAATCAGTGGCCTCCGCCACCCAGTAAGCCGGTCGCGCTCAAAAGTGCGACGACAATCCCCATCAGCGACTCTCCCGCGATTACGCCCGAGCTCACGGGAACCACGTATTTCTCGGCGATTGCCGGCATTTTCTTCTCGAGAGCGAGCGCGATGACCGCGCCGAGGAACATCGCAAGCGAGTTAAAGAACGGAATGACCATGGAAAGTCCGAGTCCCGTGGCCGATGGAATAAACGATTTCGCCTTAGGGAAAAACCGCTCCATGAGCGGAAGGATGATCCCGATGAGACCGCCAATCAGCATCCCGGATTGCGCGGTCGGGTGGAGGGCATGAACGCCAGCGGCCAAAAGTTTCGCGACCGCGGCCCAAACTTGTGCGGCCGGTGCGGGCCATTGATCGGTGCCGAGGGCGGCTGCATCGGGAACAATGATATAGAAGGCTGGGACGACAACGAGAGTGCCGGCAAAGATACCCAAAAACTGCGCGATGAACTGTTTGCGAGCATTGGCTCCCAGAAGATAGCCGCTCTTAAGATCCGTCAAGAGATCCGCGGCCGAGCCCGCAGCACCTGCCGTTACACTCGCGGTCATGAGGTTCGTCACGATGTTCGACGGTGCGAGCGCACCGAACGTCAGCTGCGTGATTTTTCCCATCGCGCCCACGGGTGTAACATCCGTTTCGCCCGTCGCCCGGCACGCGACGATGCTTAGGAAGAACGACAAGACAACCGCAATGACGCCCATGAGGAGCGAAGTCCCGAACGAAATGTACAAGACCGTGATGCAACCGAGACCCGAAAGCAGGGTTCCGGTTAAGAACCAGCTCGTCGGAACTTCGATGCGGGCCATGGGGTCGTGAGCGGCGTCGCGCTTGTTCCCGAACAGCGATCCCAAGCCACTGAACGCGCGCAGGATGCTCTTCCATTGAAACGCAAACTGCAAAAGACCCGACGTCACCATGATGGACGCCCCCGCCCAGGTGCTCCAGCTCACGATCGAACGATAGCCGACGTTGGCGGCGTCGATGGCACCCAGCTCAACCATCTTCGGAGCTAAATAAGCGTAGTTGAATGTGGCGCCCAGGAGAAGTGACCAAGCAATCTTCCAGCCCATGATGGCGCCTGCGGCGATCAGAATCGCGCTCATTTCGAAAGAGATCGTCCACTTGGCGAGCGGAACACCGTTGATCGCACCGGGAAACGGGATCATACCGGGGATGGAAAACGGTTTGCCCGCATCGCGAAACCACGCGATCGCCGCTCCGAAGACACCCGACAGGCCCAGCGCTCGCGCCTTTTGCATCGCCTCAACACCCTCGGAGTGAAGACTGCGCAAAGTTTCGGCTGCGGCCGTTCCCGTGGGGAATCGCAATTGCTCATGGTTAATCATCTGTCGCTTCATCGGAATCGCGAGAAAAACGCCGAGGGCGGCAAGGAAGAAAGTCCACCACGCGAGGACCGGCCAAGGAATGTGTTGGCCGGTGACGATCAAATAGGCCGCGATCGCAGACACCATGGTTCCGCCGGTCGAGTACCCGGCCGAGGAGGCCGTCGACTGCATGCAGTTGTTTTCGAGAATCGACATCTCCGTGCGGAAGAGTCGCGGGAAGACCGTCATGAGCGACTTGTAAATCGCGAAAGACAAGATGCAAGACGTGATCGCGACGCCGAGGCCCCAACCGGTCTTGAGACCGACGTAAAGATTCGAGAGAGCCATGAAGCCGCCAAGAAACGAACCCATCAAGATGGCCCGGAGCGTGAGTTGAGGCATCGAATCGCCTTGATAGACGTTTTTCAACCATTCAATCTCGGGATCTTGGTTTTGCGTTGCGGTCGACATGGAACCCCCTCGGTAAAAAGCGAGCCAAATTTCTACCGAAGGGGCGAGAGTAAGAATACTATTTACCCGCGTCCAGCGCGAGGCGTCAGTGGGTTATTTGGTCATCTTGGCTTGCAGGTCTTTCGCATGAGTGAGGTGCGCTTCGATGTGACCTTTCGTTGTTTGTAGGAAGGTCTTGAACTCAGGGTTCTGCGCCGCCGGGATGAATTTTTCGTTCAGATCATTCAGCAAAGACTGGTGCATGGCGACCTGGTTTTCGATGTAAGCCTTGTCGAACTCGGCGCCCTTCAGACTCTTCATCGTTTCGGCCTTCGTCGCCGTCGATTTCTTCAGCTCCTGCGTTTGGGCGAAATTCATGTCGGGAGTGACGCCGATTTTTTTGGTGAGTGCTTGAGCGTCCTTCTCGTTCTTTCCGTGGTCTTTGATCATCTGTGCCGCGAAGTCTTTGACCTCCTTGTTGGTCGCCTTGGACTGGGCCAACTTGGCGTCGGTGACTTCCGCTTGGCTTGCCGTCATGACGACCGAGGAGATCTGCGCGTCAGTTGGTTTCATGGCTGCCGAATCGGCGGCGCTGGCATTCAACGAAATGAAGACGGTCGAGAGTGCGATCGTGATGAGTTTCATGGAGCCTCCTTCAATGGGTGTCTTTGGGTGTCCTCTAGGGCGTTAAGTCTAGAAGTAGCACCGCCCCAGCGCGAGAAGAAGGCCGTGTGGAAGATTATAACAAAAAAGCGAATATGTTTACGAGCCGCTCGCGCACGCTTGATCGAGACGGTCATAAAACTTTTTGGCGAACTCTCCTTTGGCCGACCACATGAAGTCGGTATGCCTTCCTCCGGGAACGCGCCAGAACTCCTTGGGTTCGGAGGCGCGTTCAAAGAGTCTCTCACCCAGCGAGTAATCGATAACGGGATCCTGATCGCCGTGGATGACGAGGAGGGGAATCGGGGGAAGTTTATCGAGGTGTCGTTCGGGAGCTTCCTTGTCACCGAGAAGGAGCCAACCGAGCGGTTGAAAGAGCCACGTGATCCAGCTTCTCGAGAGAACTTTTCTCCCCACCGCTTTGTACGACGAGAAGGTCGAATCGACGACCACGAACTGAATGGGCGCTTTCTCTTTCATGTCGATCGCGGATTTCAGAGCGATGATACCGCCTAAACTCTGGCCGAAGACGACGATTTTTCTCTTAGGATCGCGCTCGTGAAGCCATTTGATGGCCGCGCGCCCGTCGGCGACGGTCCCGGCGGGGGTGGGTTTTCCCTCGGATCGGCCGTATCCCCGATAATCGAAGATGAAGTAATCATACCCTTGGCTCGGAGCCGAATAGAGGGTGAAGAAGTGGGTCGAGAGATTCTGCGCATTTCCGTGAAAGAATAGAATCGTGCAGTTAGAGGTCTCTTCGGGCTTCAGAAGTGATTTGAAATACCAACCGTGGAGGGACGTTCCGTCTTCCGATTGAAACTGAATGTCTTCAGGTTTGATCGGCATTTTCGCGCGATCCACGTGCTCGTGGAACGTTGGGAAATAGAGGACCGACGAGCAGCCACTCACCAGGATGGCGATGAGCAAGAATTTAAAAATAGTGCGCAAGACCAAGAGTCACCTCCTCATCAAAGCGTCCCCATTCGCCGCGCAATTCGAGAGCCCATGCGAGAGAGGGGGAGGTGAGTCGAATTCGCGATTCGAGTTGTCTCTCGTCGAACTGAGGTTGACTGAACGCTCGTCGATAGCGGGCTTCGTTGAGCCAGATCACTCTCTTATGAAGTTCCGTTCGCAAGCCGAGACTCGGGCCGGCCAGAAGGCTGATGCGAGACTCCTCGAAAGAACCGGAGCCTTGAACGGCCAAGTCGGCGAGGAGGAAAGCCGTCGTGCGGGGACTTCCGAGAATCTGAACGGTCCCTCCACCTCCGGTCACGAGGGAACCCGCCGTGCAATTCGAACACCGCGGATCGTAGATGCGATCGGCGCCCAAGCGAAAGCGCCACGACGGGCGCATGTTGTAGTCACTGAGGGGAGCGAACGTCGCGACTTCAAAGAGGGTGAAGTCTTCGAGGCGAAGAGTTTTCTCCCGGTCCCACCAGCGACCGTGAAAATCGAAGAATTCGATTTCCGAATCGGGGGGGAGGCCCGTCGAGACTTCAGTGAGATCCTGAAGTGCGAAGCGCATCGAGACTCCCGTGGAGCCTCCCTGTCGTGGGCTCTCGTTTCGGTAAACGGAGAGCCGCGCTGACCCGTGACTCATGTGGGGAGCGTCGTCGGGCGTGGAAATCTTGAGCGGATCGCTCGTCGGCAGACGACTCCGAGCGATGAGGGTTTGTTGTTTCCACTCGGAGACTTCCGGGTCTTTCGTCATGAGCTGATCGGCGAAGTTGAGATCGATGAAATCGATGTAAGCATCAAGGATTTCTCCTTGTCGCGCGGGATCGAGTATCAAACTGACCTCGTCACGGTTTCGAGATTTCGTGATGCGCTTTAAAACCCGTTGTTCGTTTCGATCCAGACGCGCGAGGCGTGCCGTGAATTGGGTGTTGAGCGAAGGACGGTAGTGGACGTTTTTTACGAGCCCGGGCTCATCCATGATGGCCTTGATCGTGTCGCTCGGAATGACCCAGAAGGGAATGCGGTCGACAAGATTTGCTCTCGGAACGGCGACCTCCAAGAGGGTTAGCATGTGGTAGGAGCAGTTCTCGGTCAGATAATAGTAGGAGAATGTCGTGCTCCCGAGCTCCCAAGCATGCGCCACGAGGCGATCGACTTCTTCTTGGGTGAGATTCAAGTTGTATTCCCAGAGATCGCGCGACTCGTAATCGCTGTACTCGCGAACCTTGTAGTAATACGGCATCGTCGAGAAGGCGCCCGGGAAGAGCCCTGCAAGACCCGAGATCGCGTACCAAACAGGATTTGTTGTGTTTGGCAACGCTGCGTAGTTGAGTCCGGTATCGAGGAGCTGCTGATGGTCACTCGATTGCGGGGTTGCCGTCTTGTTCAAACGAAGAAGCGAGTGCCCGTAGGCCGACGACGGGCTGTTCATATGGTAAGAGGAGAAGATGAGAGTTGCGGATTGCGCAGCCATTCGCTTTCGGAACTTCTCGAATTCTTCGCAGTCTTCTTTCGGAATCCGTTGATCGAGAGAGAGTTCACGGTTGAGCCACTCCCAGCGAGCGGGAAATTGACATCGAACCGTCTGCGCCGGCATCGCAAAACCTTCGGGCTTGCGTTTTTCGGTGGAGAAAAAGCCGCGCAATGTGGCTTCAAGTTCTGCCTGCGGATTTGTTTTTCCCTCGGGATGAACGTAAAACCCGACACCATCGGCCTCGGCTTCCCAGCCGAAGAGCGTTTTTCGGTAATGAACGATTTTTCGCCACTCGTTTCGATCGGCGAGATTCTTCGCGCGTGCTTCTTGAACGACCGATTCAGTGACGGCTTGATCACCGACGGCGAGCGCCAACGTGGGAGTTAAAAAAAGAACGGCGGCCAAGAGGCCGCCGAAGCTACGAAGTTCGGCCGATAAGCAGTTCATGCGTCGGCCATACTGTCACTTAGCTGATGGGCTGGCAAGTCTGCGAAAGAGCCGGAGACTTCTCAACCGTTTGTTGGATCGAGTTGGAGATCGCGATCGAGTTGTCTTGATTCGCGAAGATCTCAGCGTAGTTCGCCTTCAGCGACGCACCGAGAGCTGCCGAATCTTGGCATCCGAGGATGTTCGAGAGGGCGTGAACCGTTTCGCCTTGGCCGCGAGCGGATTCGTTCGCGAGCGCAACGCGGTTAGATTCTACGAACATCGCCATCGCCGTAGCCCGGCCACCGCGGTCGCACTCGAGCGTGCCCGAAGTGATGCCGAAGATCTGGTTATAGAATGTTCCGTTTGTCGTCGCCGCGAGAACTTGGTTTTCTTTTCCGAAGATCGCGTGGCCGAGGCCGCAGCCTGCGGGACCGATCGGTCCTTTAGCGAAAGCGGATTGAGCGCCGAATGCGAGAAGAACGAGTGTCAGTACTTTCAACATGGTGATCTCCTCTTATTAGCCTTGGATTGCGCAAGATGCTTTGAGCGCTTGGTTGAGTTCAATGGTCGAAAGGATTTCGCGAGTCGCATCGTACGAAGACTTCGTCGAGAAGATTTTTTCGTAGTTCGACTGGAGGCCTTGACCGAGCGTCGCGGGGTTCGAGCACTTCAAGATCGACGCGAGGCCGGCAACCGTTTCGCCTTGGCCACGAGCTGCGTCTTTCGCGAGAACTTCGCGATTCACTTCGATGAAGGCTGCGGCTTGTTGTCCCATCTCAGGGATGTCGCAGTTCGAAGTCCCAGTGGTGATACCGAACGTTTGCACGCCCGTTGCGTTCACGGTTGCCGCAGCGATCTGGACCATGCCGGGCTTCGGGCCGAAGACGATTGAACCGAGACCGCAACCGGCGACGCCGTAACCTTGGCCGGTGAACTCGTCATGGAGTGATTGGCGGGGTTTTTTATCTTGAGCGTTGACCGCCAAA
The DNA here is from genome assembly GCA_005792225.1 of Bdellovibrionales bacterium. Taxonomy (GTDB): domain Bacteria; phylum Bdellovibrionota; class Bdellovibrionia; order Bdellovibrionales; family JAMPXM01; genus SXSP01. Next base: position 8,881 of record SXSP01000471.1, read on the forward strand.
GGCGCCGTCAATGCTAACAAAACTAGCAAGCTGGACACTCGTTTCATGCTGTTTCTCCTACAGGTTCGAGTGGTTGTCTTTCGCAGGCTTAAGGCTAGGCAGTCGCAATGAGGATTTCAACGATCTTTCGTGCATTTGTGCGCGTGGCCAAAAAGACGACGCACAACCTGTGCGCCCCACCTTCGACTAAATCGGGCGTGACGATAGTCTAATCCGGTTTGATCCAACTCACCTCGCGATCCGGAACGACCGAAGACGCTCATGACGAAGTCCGGGCGCGGAGGTGCGGGATGATGAGATTTTTGGCTTCTCTCACTTTTGTCTGTGGCATTCTTTTTTGGGGCCCGGATGTCTTCGCGAATTCGCTCTTTGATGCGACCTTCCTCGCGATCGATCAGTACTCTCGTGAAAACAAGATTGATTTAGATCTGCCGTGCGCAAAACTCGCGGGCTTTGCGTCGGAGAAACACGGCGGGTTTGCACGTGCCCGCTTGTACGATACATCAAGCGGTTCGGATATGGTGGAGCGACCGTATGCCTGTGAGCTCGGCGACGGCGGTGCCGTTGCCTGCTGGAGTCAGAAGGCGGCGTCGCCGCGGCCCTTCGTCTCGACTCAGCCCGCGATTTCTGCCCGCGAGATGCAACAGGCCGCGAAAGAGGTTGCTAAGCAAATCTCGTCCCGAGGGATTGACGGCGAACGCTACTCGATCGTGAAAGTTTGGCAGGAGAAAACTTCGGTCCACGTAAGGCTCGGCTACGAAGTTCACGCGGTCGAAATGAGCTATGTCTGCAAATCCACTAAGAATGTCATGCAGTGCGCGCTCGCGACGACGTTCCCCGAAAACGAACCTTAATTGATCCGCAAGACGGCGAAGGGTTTTTCTCTCTCGAGAACCGTCACCCAGGGTTGACGAATCAAGGCATCCACGAACTGATCAAGATCCGGGCAGGGCATGACGCGCATCAAGTTTCGGTTGACGATGATATACCGGGCATTCGCCTTGAGCATCGCCTCGCGGTACTTCAGAAGGTCTCCGCCGTAAGGTGGCTTCTCGAACTTAAGAGGTTCACCCGTGCAGAGAGTCGCAAAGACGAACGGAGCACTCTCGCGGAACTTTCTCATGGTCTCGGGTGTATAGCTCGTGTAAGCCAGGTAGCCCGTCGCCATCGGGTGCCCGTGGAAGATCTGAAAAAAATTGAGTCCCTGATCGATCATCAACGCCGCCGGAAAATGCGTCACGATGGTCTCTGGTGGCGAGTGCTTGATGTCATCGAGAGCAGACCAAGGCATCCAAAAATCGAGCTTCAATGTCGGCATGACGATGCGGCCATATAAAACCGGGCCCGTCACGATGGCCCAGATCACGACGATCCAACCGGCTTGTCGAAACCACTTCGCTTTTTGCCATCGCGCTCTCGCCCCATCGAACGCGAGGAACGTACACGCGAGCACAAAAACGGTCGCAAATCTCCCCGGTGAGCGGGAGAGGGAAAAGGGAAAAGTTTTAAAGATGGCCTCGAAAGGATTCGCAGCCAATGGCTCATCTAGAAACCGGAATTCGGGGCCGAAGGCGATCAACAAGTTGACGAGCGCCAA
>SXSP01000472.1 GCA_005792225.1 Bdellovibrionales bacterium
ATGACCTTGCTCCAAGGTGTCATCAACGCGTTCGTCATGTTCCTGGCTCGCATCATCGCCTTCGCGATCACGTCCACCCGCGGAAACGACGGCGAAGAACGAAGCGGAAGCCCGCTCGCGATGATGGCCGTCACGTTCGTTCTCGAGATGGTTTTCATGGTCTTGGGTTCGATCGTGGTCGCTTGGTTCTCGCGTTACCGTGAGTATCGCGCCGATGCCGGTGGCGCTCGCCTCGCGGGCCGCGACAGCATGGTTCGAGCGCTTCAGGGATTGCAGAGAACGATCGATCGCAGCGTCGACGCCGATGCCCCCATGGCGGTTCAGTCGCTGAAGATCTCGGGACGCCCCAGCGGCTTCCTCGCTCTCTTCTCGACGCACCCGCCGCTTGAAGCCCGCATTGAGCGCCTTAAGACGGCCGTTCGATAAGTTGCAGCTCGCCCCTAGATGTGAGTAGTCTTGGACCATGGGGTCTAAGACTACTCTCTCTTTATTTCGATCACTTCTGCCGTCGTGGAAATTTTTCGACGACGTCGGATATATCCCCCGCCTTTATTATCGGATTTCGTTCGGCGGCCAAGGCTTCGGTTACTGGAACGAATGGACTCCCCGCTACGACCGCACGCTCTTCTCGTTTTTCGTCAATCCCGAAGGAAATCTCACTCTCGCCTACGTTACTCTCCTAGAAAACCTTATGTTGGAGATCAAGGATGCCGAGAGCGCGGAGGCCGTTTCGACATCGACCTCCTACCGATTGGTTGAGGAATTCGTTCGTCAACTGATCAAGGATGTTCAGCCGCGCCCGATGATGTTTCAATTTCGGTTGAGCGTGGTTCATCAAGCGAAGCCGCAAGCCGGTGCCACCGATATTCTCGTCTCCGGCGAGCACGAGGCCTGAATGTCGGCCCGTATGACTCTCCTCCTCATCGAGAAGCTCTTCGCCCTGGCGGCGATTTTACAAACGCTTGAGTGGATGAGTTTACGACCGGCTTGGTCCGAGTCAGGTGTGTTTCGTTGGAGTCTCCTTCGAGATGACTTCCGCACGTTCCCGGCGTTCCTCAGGGGCTTCTTTGATGCGGTCTTGTCGGAACGGGGCTTCGCTCACCTCCTGCGGCTCCGGCTCGCTTGCGCCATTCTCTTGGTGTTGACGCCGGGGATGGGACCCTTCGTCGCCCTTCTCCTCTTCGTCGTTTCGACTTCCACACTTTTGATCTCGATGCGATGGCGTGGAAGCTTTAATGGCGGGAGCGACTCAATGACCTTTCATGTCTCGCTGGCCCTTTTTTTTGCGGCAGTGTTCGCGAAATCGCAGACGGTCGCGCTCGGAAGTCTCGGCTACATCGCTTTTCATCTCACGCTTTCGTTCTTCGTATCGGGGGTGGCGAAGCTCGCCTCGCCTGCGTGGCGTTCGGGACATGCGCTCCGGCAGCTGGTGACGACCTCTAATTACGGGCCTCCCGCTATTTTCGCTCGTCTTTTGAGTCAACCGGCGCTGTCGTTCCTTCTAGGTTGGCTCATCATCGTCTTTGAATGCGCGTTTCCGTTCGCATTCTTCATGGAGGGGTCGGTGATGATGATCATCGTCACCGCGCTCTTCTTCCACATACTCAATTATTGTTTATTTGGTCTGAATCGGTTCTTTTTTGCTTGGCTTGCGGCCTATCCAGTCTTGTTTTTCTTTAACCGCTAAAATCTGTCTCGTTTTAGAACGCAGGCAGAGGCGAAATCCCCTGTCTCCACAGACTTACCAACATTTCCTGCTAGCCGTGACGAAAACTGGATTCAACTCGAGGGCCCATCGACTCCGATAGTTTATACGTGCGTCTAGCTGGGCCCAGAGAATCGAAGGAAGTGAATATGATTTTTTCCGGATTGAGCCTGAACAAGAAAATTCTGTTTTCGGTCTTCATCGCCTGCTGCGTGTGCGCGAGCATCGCGGTGGGTGTCTCCATTCACTATAATAAGGCTGAATTCCGCGAGGGTTTGGTCGAGAAGGCCCGCACGATTCACAACCAAATTGATCACGCGGCGGAGTTCGTGGCGACTCAGGCGGGCTCAAGACGATTTCGGAATCCTATAAACAAAAATATACATCCTCTTCTCAGCTCACTGAAGACGACAAGATGACGGTTCTTAAGCAGGTGCCGATCTACGCCGCAATGAAGGTCGGCCGCGACGGCGCCAAAGAGGGACTCTATGAGTTCCGGGTGTTCTCGGATGAACCTCGGAACAAGAACAATCTCGCGACCCCCGAGGAGATGGAGACCTTTAATAAGTTCCTCAAGGATCCATCGCTAAAAGAGCTCGTTCATGACGACGGAAGAATCGTCACCGTCTACCGCCCCGTTCGGCTCGAAAAAGAAATTGGCTGCTTGAACTGCCACGGTGAACCCGCACAAAGCCCGTGGAAGGACGGCCGGGACATTCTCGGCTACAAGATGGAGAATTGGGAAGACGGAAAACTCCACGGAGTTTTCGCGATCTCGAGCAATGTTCAAGACGTTCTCGCAGCCAAGGTTGCGGCTGGGTACGTCAGTCCAACACGTTGGCTCTTGATCTTCATTTCAATGGGCGCCGTGGCCGCGATCTTCATGAGCTTCTTCCTCATTCGCGGATCTTTGCGCAAGTTAAACGAAGTCGCCGGCTCACTTCAAAAGAGTGGTGAAGATGTCAGCGAAATGGCGGGACTGCTTTCGACCTCGTCCCAGAGTCTCTCGGAGAGTTCGACCGAACAGGCTTCGTCACTCGAAGAGACCGTCGCGACCATTGAAGAACTGAGTGCGATCGTGCGCACGAACTCCGAGAACGCACGCGAGGCCGCGAAACTTTCCGTCTCCGCTAAAGACGTCGCCGTGCGCGGAGAAGTCGAAATTAAAGACCTCGTACAATCCATCCAAGAGATTGCGACGGATTCGAAGAAGATCGAAGAGATCATCACCGTCATCGATGACATCGCCTTTCAAACGAATCTCCTCGCCCTCAATGCGGCCGTCGAGGCGGCCCGAGCCGGAGAGCAGGGCAAAGGATTCGCCGTGGTCGCCGAAGCCGTACGCACGCTCGCTCAAAGAAGCGCCATGGCCGCCAAAGACATCACGACGCTCATCAAGGAAAGTGTCGACAAAATCAATCGAGGAAGCTCGCAGGCGACCCGAGGCGGAAAAATCTTGAATGAGATCGTGAACTCCGTGAATCGCGTCGCCGACTTGAACAACGGAATTGCAGATGCGAGCGGAGAGCAAGCCACGGGAATCTCGCAAATCGGCCAGGCGATGA
>SXSP01000473.1 GCA_005792225.1 Bdellovibrionales bacterium
CGTTGATTTCGTTGACGGGAATATCCTTGATATAGGGGAGACCCATCCGCGCGCAGAAGTCGGCGACGACTTCATCGGCCGTCGGATTTTCGCGCGTCAGGAGATCGCGCAAGGTTCTTCCGCCTTCAGCGACCAGGCCCAGAACGTTCTGGAGCTGCTCTTCGGTGAGGCTCGTGTTCTTCAGGAGCACGTTATCGATCTGTGACGTCGCTGTTGCTGCCAATCTAAACTCCGTAAAGGTTGGGGCTCTCTCGAGCCCCTCTGTTTATCCTAATTCGGCAATCATCACACCGCGTTTTATTTCGTCGTGCGGTTTGACTTCGATCCCGACGAACTGATCGGTTCATCAGACGAAATCGCCTCATCGGATTGAGCCGCGCGGGGGAGCCCATCGACGGTTTTTCCGTAAGGATCCCGGCCGCCAAAGTTCTTTTTCAACCAGTCGATTCGGCCGTTCAGAACTTTGCCCATCTGATTCTGGTTATCCGTCATATTGCGGAGGATCTTTGGCGTGAGGAATACCACGAGATTGATCTTTTGGGTTTCCACGACGCGCGATTTGAAGAGCCAGCCTAGTACGGGAATGTCGCCCAAAATCGGAACTTTGCTCTCCGTCACACCGTCGGTGTCGCGGATCAAACCACCCAGCACAGCGGTATCACCGCTAGCGACGGTAATATTCGTTTTAATCGAGCGAGTCGACATCGATGTAGTCGACTTTGAAAGCGTTTCCCCAACGGCGTTTACCTTTGTGGGCTGTTTCACGCTTTGGTCAACCTTCATGCGAACGACATTCGAGTCGGGCCGAATGAACGGCGTGATCTTGAGCTTTACCGAAGCGTTGTCAAATCGAGTGGTGTTGGCAACCGTCGTGCCAGTAGTCTGCGAGTCTTGAGCGATCGGGATCTGGTCACCGACTTCGATCTCCGCTTCTTCGTTGTCGAGCGCGAGGACGTGGGGAGTGGAAAGGATGTTACTCTCGATGTTCTGTTGCAGAAGGTTGACGAATGCGATGAGCGAGGGGACTTTCACCGTACCAGTGCCAATTGGAACTTCCACGAGGTCGCCCGAGCCGAATCCCAAGACGGCGCCGTTGTCCGATGCCGGATTCGCGATCGATGTGAAGTTCCCCGAGCTGAAGCCCGAGCGGCCGATGCCGTTCGTACCCGGAAGAATCTTATAATACGTGGGAGTCCACTGGTTCTTCTTCTGGTTGTTCATCTCCATGATGATCGCCTCGACGAAGACCTGATCCTTACGGATATCGAGCTTCGAGAGGATGTTCAGCACGGTCTCGTAGTCTTGTTTGCTGGCCGTGACGACGAGAGAGTTCGTGTTCTTATCGGCCGTGATCTTGACGTCCCCGCCGAAGATCGCTTGCTGACCGAGGGGACCGCGGGTTGCGCCGCCGAAGCCGCCTCCAAAACCACCGGGAGACCCGAGACCACCTCCGCCGCCTCCTCCGGGGGTCGAGCCTTGTCCACTTGCGAGGCCCGAGAGAGTCTGCGCGATTTTTTCGGCTTCACCGTAGCGGACGTAGTAAACGAACACGCCACCGGCTTCAGCGGGATCCAGTTTGTAGTCGAGCTTTTTAACGAGGTCTTTGACCTTTTGGATACCCGTCGCGTTTCCGACAACGATGATCGCGTTCGTGCGCTCATCGGGAGCCACGAGCGAGAGCTCCTCGGGGGCGCCCGATCCACCGGGGCCGCCGCGCGCGCGGAATCGGGGAACACCCGCGCCGAAAGACGGAGGAGGGCCACCGAAACCTCCGCCGGCACCGCCGCGCGAGGGTTCTTTGTTGATGATTTGGTTAACGAGATCCGCGAGGTCTTTCGCCTTCGCGTGACGGATCGGAAGAACCGCGAGCTGCTCTTCGAAACCGGGGCGATCGACTTCATTGATGATCTTCATCATCCGTTCCACGTTTGTGCCGTAGTCCGAGATGATGAGAGAGTTCGTGGGCTCATAGGGAGTCATATCGCCGTCTTTCGACGGAAGAATTCTTAAGCGTTTGTTGATTTCTTCCGCGGACGTGTACTTCAGGTGCACGATCCGGGTGATCATCACGTCGGCGTTTGGATAATACTTGCCGGAATAAGTTTCGATCGAGTCACGCTGGGCGTTTCTCGCGTTCTTTACTTTGAGGAACTTTCCCGAAGGAACGACGGTGAAGCCGTTGATCGCGAGGGCCGAAAGAAACGCCTTGTAAGCTTCGGCGACCGTGATTTGAGTCGGGGCGATGATCGAGATCTTTCCGTGAACTCCGGGATCGATGATGAAGTTCTTCCCCGTCAATTGGCTGATCGCGCGAATGACGTCGCCGATTTCGGCGTTCGGGTAGTCGAAGCTCTCGATCAGATCGGGGTAGTTTTCGTCGGTGATGTCCTCGATGTTCGCCTTCGCCATCGGCGGAACTTTACCCTTCTTCGCCGCGGGCATGACCTTCGCGGGAGCGCCGCCACCACCAGATCCTTGCGGACTCGGGAACGTGCTGCGCGGAGAACCGCCGCCGAAATCGTTTCCGGCCGGGGGTTCGGGAGGGAATCCCGCGCCCGGATTCGTGTTGCCAAAATCTTGCGGCGGCGGGGGAGGCGGTGGCGGAATCTGATTCATCACGCCCGGCGGCTCCTCGAAGTCGCCCTCGTCTTCAAAAAGTTTTCCGATGTCGTCTTCCGGCGACTGGGCCGAAGCCTTCTGTACCGGCATGGTCTGCGCGATCAGCGCGGACAAGATCACGCAGAGGAGGGCTCTGGAGTCGAGCTTGATCATAATTCAGTCACCTTCCATGGTTTCTACGGACAGTCTTCATCCATCACTGGATGTTGTAATTAAAGTTGTTATCGCGCCCATCGCGCTCGATTCCGAGATTGATCCCGGAGGCGCTGCCGCGGAGGGCGTTGTACATTTCCATCGCTTTCGCCGGGCTGTCGATGCGCTCGCCATTGACCGACTTAATGCAATCGCCTCGCTTCAGGCCCAAGCGTTCGTATATACTTCCCGGAGCGATGTCAGCGAGGCTGAAGCATTCGACGTTTCCGTTCGGACCCATCCTGGGAACCGCGCGCGCCTGCTGAAGAAGATCGGGAAGATTGCTCGTGAGCTTGTTGATGTCCTCACGCTTGAGTTGAAAGTCGGTGTCGCTGATCTTAGTCACTTCACCCTGTTGAACCGGGCGGCCCGAACCTGCGGCGAAAGAGATCTTCTTTTCATCCTTCATCTCGATGAACTCGAGTCGCTGGCTCGCGTGATTGCGGAAGATGATCTTCGATCGTTCAATCTTGGTCACGGTCGCGAGATTGTCGGGGATGATGCCGTCAACTTTCACGGGCACTTGCTCGTTCTTCGCGCCGAGTTTTAGCGATGCAATCGAGCGTTTCGGATTCACGTGAACGATCGTTCCCACGAGCTGAATCGGGAGTGAAGAGGGAACCGGCGGTCCGTCGGCCGGCTTGTTCTCGCCCTCGGTGGCGCCCACTTTCGGCGGAATCTTTTGATCCGCATTGAAGATGTTCCGCGATGTGATCACACCGTAGCTTCCACCTGAAGGGGGAGGCGTGTAGCGCGTGATCCTGCGTGCGGGCGGAGGTTGCACCGGATAAAGACTTCCGCGAACAAAAAGCATTCCGAAATCGGCAAGGATGTAGCCGAGGAAGGCCAAGAGCAAAATCACGGACACAGTCTGAACAAGCTGCCGTTGGTTCATCGCCGAATGTCTTCCAAAGTTGGTCTAACCCACTGTCGTCAAAAAGAAATCACGTCTGGTGTTGCCACCCCAGTGTAGCAGAGTGCCAAACCGGCCTCCGAGAACTTTCGCGACATCAGGACCAGACGACGGCAGGCCCTTAGGCTTGGGCGTCGAGGTTGAAGAAGTCGATTGGGAAGGCGAAGACTTCTTCCTCTTTCGAATCGACGACCAAAGAACACCGATTCTTCAGAAGGTCCAGAATCTAATCCGGAGGTCTTATAACATAATATTTTTTGGCAGCTTTGTTGCCAGACCGTTCGCCTCCAATCGCTTTGCCCAAGATCTGATGCAATAAAATATGTTTAGAGCCCTTCTTTGGGGAAGGCTCCTCTCTTTACAATCCTCCCGAAAATTTCTACATACCCGCGTGACCACTTTCGGATTCATGCCAAGTGGTCCTCTCGCGTTTATTTCGTTCTCGCACCAGTTTTCATCCATTTGCAAACGTGGCACGGAGGTTGCTCCTTGTCCGTTCAAGATGACGACAAACGTCACTCGGCGAAACCGGAACGTTTCGCTTGCACAGGGGGGTCCTGTCGGAGTGACGAAAAACAAGGGCAGTTTACAAGGGTATTCAGGGGACGGGACGATGACGAAGAACGCGGTGGTTTTCTCAGGCAGAAATGGTTTGGACTTCAACGAGCTCAGAAGCGGTGTTCTTCGTATTCCCGAAGTGACAATGCGTATCCGTGAAGCGCAGAAGATCCTCGACGCGAGCGAAGCTCCTTCGACCGATCTTCTCGCGACGATCTCGTCGGACGACGAGCACTTCTTCCGCAACATCAAGATGAAGAGCTTGGCGTCAGCGATCGTGCAAGTCGGTCTCTTCGACCGTCTTCTCCGCACGCAACGCCGTCCTGACTATATGGTCGGAAACTCCAACGGCGACTCCGCGATGCTCGTTTGCGCGGGCCAATTGACTTTCCAACAAATGGTTGAGAAGTCCCAAGCCGTCGAAGCCTTCAAAGCCGTCGGCACCGATGGTGTTGTCATCCCGATGGCGGTGGGCGCAACGCCACTCTTGAGCGGACTCTCGCTCACAGAGTACAGCGCGATGAAACTGCAAACAAAGCCTGACGGAACTTTCGAATATATGCACGTCGCCCAAAACTCGATGGAACTTCGCAAAATCATCGCGAGTCTCCATCAAGATTTCGCGGTCGACCGCTTCGTCAGCATCGGTCCCGCAAGTGCGCTTCGCGGTTCCGACTACCGCGCCCTCGGATCCGGCGATGTTGAGTCGCTTGACTCGATCGATCTCGATCCGATGCTCGGTTGGTTCTGGCGCAACGTGCGCCCGCAAGCCTCCGCGCTTGCGCAATGATTTAAGTTCAGTTGATCAGTACGTGGTGGGGTGATGGCCTCGGGGAACTCAAACAGGGGGGGACCCCGAGGCCATCTTTTTTTTGCGGGCGGCTGCGGAGCCCGC
>SXSP01000474.1 GCA_005792225.1 Bdellovibrionales bacterium
CCCGTAATCGGTCACTTTCTTCTGCGGCGGAAGTGGTGCGGGACGCCCGACCAACTTCGGGTTCGGTTCGGAACAAGACACGGCAGCAAAAAACAACGTCGTGAGAGCCGCAAATTTTAAAGTTCTGTTCATCATCACTCCCCTCACTGCTTCGATGCCTGACAGCCTTTTTTGAGATCGACCTTGTAGTGCGCGAGTTCATCAAACCAAGTCTCGTTCTCCTCGGGAAACCAAATGCGGTCAGCACCCTTGTAGCCGGTCGAACCTTTCTTTTCGGAGATTTTCGTCTTCGACGTGGCTTCGCCCACCCGACCGGCGAGTGTCACCTGCTGAAGCACCTCGGCCTCGACGATATGAAGTGTTTGGAGGATCTGCCCGATCTCGATTAAGTCTTCCTCCGCGAGCATCTTCACCCGCGAGAGCACGCCCGAGCGCGTGGCTTCGACGCGACTGCCGAGTCCCATTTTCATGACCTCAAACTGCGCCTGAAATCCGACCTTTCCCGACCCTTCAGAAAGAGACCGGGCATAGAGTTCCCCGAACTTCGCCGCTTCCTTTTCAAGAGCTCCGTAGGTTTGCGCGAGATGATTTGCGGATTCGTCGCGAGTCAAGAAACGAGGAAGCGTGTTCGCTCCTTTTTCAAGATCGGTGAGTTTCACGCGCTTGGTCTTTGCTCTTGTCAGAAACTCCCGAACGGCATCTGTTTCAGGATTGGAAACGATCGCGAGAAGAGCTTTGGCTCGCTCTTTGTACCGCTCACGAAATAAATTGAGCGTCTCCGATACTTCAGGATAGTCGCAGACCTTAAGGAGAGCGAGGCTCCGTAAGAAAATTGACTCCGGCCCCACTTGAGCCGTGAACATCGGCTGGGCGAGAGTCTTCGTAATGGCGATCGCGTCTTGCGGTTCTCCTTTTCTGATATGGGCCCACGCCATTTCCTCCTGGGCATCAAACCAGTCTTCTGAAGTTTTAGGGACCTTCTCGTAATATTTGATCGCGGCATCAAGAAAGCCGTTTTGGTAAAGAAGACGTGCTGCCGTTAACGTCATCAAATCTTGCGAGACCGTAGTCGCAGGATTCTTCATGAGGCCCGCGAGCGTTTGAGCCGCCTCGGTCGAATCTCTCGCCGATGAACCCGTGGCCTTTGCTAGAAGAAGTTGCCACTCAAGCCACGCACGCTCGGCCGAACCTTTCGCGGCGCGCACGAGAAGATCCTTCACGACGGAAATCTGATCGGCACCTGACACGCCCCGCGCTCGAACACGAACCTCAACGACCGGACCGAAGACGGAAGCCCAGGCCGGGTGCCAGGCGACGGGACTGACGAGCGACCAAACTTGGTGGTTTGCGGGAGCGGCCGCAGCCCAGAGCTCCTTGATCTCTTTATCGACACGAGCGGGCTCAGTCACCGAGAGGAGAGTTTCGAGTCCGTAAACTTCGATTTTATTTGCAAACAGCACGAGCCCATTCAGCGCTCGACCCGAGGGAGATTTTGCGAAGGCGGTTCCGTCGAACGCCGATCCCCACTGAAAGAGCGCCTGCTCAAACTTCCCGCTCGCAAAAAACTGAGCGAAGATTCTTTGTTCCGCGCTCATGCGACCAATTCGTTTTTTCAGAATTTGCTCGACGGGAGTAACAAAAATTTCTTTTTGCGCGACTTCTGGTTTCGCTTCCTCACCACCGAGTAACGAGAGAAACTCCGTGTCTTGCGCCAGAACCGGATTCGGAGCCAGCAACAAAGACGTGACGTAAAATGCGAGAACGACTGAAACCATCCGATTCTTCATTTCGTTTTCCTTAAAGCAGATAGCCAACTTGGACCGAAGCGACCGTCGTGTTCATGTCCACCGACCCCGTATATCTTGAGGCTCGGTACGTCTGGTAACGAAGCTCCGCCCGCGAAGTGAGATGCTGAGACCACCAAAAGCCAACGCCACCGCCCGCCGTGTAAGTGGCCGTTCCGCCCGATGCGAGTTCGATAATTCCTCCGCCGACGAGAGCGTAAACATCAAAGTGCGTGATGCCGAGGTCATAAAGATTCATCTTGCCGTAGACGGGATACCAATTGAGGAGAACCAAACCCTGCTGTTTTGGATAATCGATGTCAGGCACGACGGCTTTGCCAACCCCGGCCGGGTCCTTCACCAGATTTTCACCTTCGGGACGAAGTTTATTGAACGAGTAATTGTACTTGAGTCCCACGCTCCAGCGCGGCGTGAAGTGGTAATGAAAGTTCGCCCCGAAATTTTGCGTTCGGTTGTAAGAGTCGCCACCAAGAACACTCGAGAACTCGGGTGCGATCTCGAGGCGATTTTGCCTGGGCACGACTCTTCTTTGCACGAGGCTGATGGAAGCTTCGGGATTCAGAGCCTTGGCTTTTTCGAGAAGAGCGTCGTTTCCGCCGAGGGAATCAAAATCCTTCAGAAGATCCGTCTTGGCTTCCACCGAGGCCGCCAAAGTCAAAATCACAAGAGCCGTGATGACGAATTTTGTGGCTTGGATCATTTCTTCCTCCGGCGCACGGCGGGTGTCGGTTCAGGAGTCGGAGCTGGCGTGGGCGTCGGCCCGGGCTCAACTCGGATGTACTCAGAGAAAGGATACGTCATCACTTGCGTATCCCACGGATTCGGACTCGAGGTCGTCGCGATTAAAGACACCTTATGATGTTGAGCATAGGGTGGGTTCGGCGGAGTCCAGGTCACCGTGCAAACTTGCGCGTACGATGAATAACTTTGCGGCCGACACTTGCAGACCGCACCTGAAGATGCGCACTGGCTAAAAACGACTTCCACGCGCCCCTCGCTCGGTGGATCGTAAACCGTGAAGGTAAACACGTTAGGTTGACCTCCGATGAAGGGGACGGGCTCCTTCCAGCTGACCACGGGCTGCTGAAGTCTTGTGTAGAATTCGACTTCAGTTGTCGTCGGTGCCGACATTCGACCGTGGCGGCTGATGACAACGAGGCCGAAGTTGAGTTTCATCAGCGAGGCCGTAATCTCCTGGTTTCCTGGCTCGATCGCCATACGGAAGATCCATTTCGACGGGTCTTGCGGATCGCGCATGGGGTTGACGCCCGTCGAGTTCGACGTGGTCACCATGTGAGCTGCGCTTTGAGCTCCGCGGGAACTTGCCACGACGAGAAGGCGGGGTCGACCCGTGGCGGTCTCATCGCCATCGGGATCTTTTACGGTCACGGTGAATTCCCTCTTCTCCCCTTCGCGAATGCGCTGGGTGAGACCGTCAACGCTGACGATTTCGGGATCGTTTTCTGAGCGGGCGACGAAAACCGCGATGGACTTACGAGCCATCATGATCGGCTGCGTTTTCGTATACACTTCGACCTCGAGATCGAAGGACTGAGTTGTTCCAACATCGACGGTGCCGAAGGGCGGGATCCACTTGAACTCGCCCGTCAGGCTGTCGTAAGTGGCACCGGGAAAGTTCGAAATGTTCTTGATGGAGACGATGAAGTCCTCACCCATTTTCGCCTGCCGACCGTTCACCGGGATGAGCATGTGGGCAACGATGATCTTCGCTCCGCCGTCGTACCCCTCTTTGAAGCTGAAGTATTCATCAGCCTCGATCTTGAGTGCGTCTGACGGAATCGGCTTGGAGGCATCAATCTTATCTTCGCCGGGACGGACCGGATTGCGTACGCTATCAGGCTGACCCGCGTAGGGGTCTTGTTGGAAATTCGATTTATCACACGCGTTGACCATGAACAGGCAGGCAACGAGACCCGCCGCTCTCAAGAATGAACCCTTCACTTTCCCCTCCTCCAGATTTCCTCTAGCCCTGACCCGCGCGCCTTAGCACGAATGGATACGAGACTTTTACGTCGACGCCCCCCTCGGGCAGAGGAAACTTCCAACTCTTTAGCCTCAATAAGATGCAATCTTCGACGAGCTTTGAATTCAGCGTCGTGCTCTCGACGCCCGCAATTTTCACCTGGCCCGTACCGTTGATTGTAAATTGAACGGCCACGCGACCCGCGAGTGATGGGTCACCCTGAAGCGCCTGTTCATAACAAAATCGGACCTGTCCCATATTCCGGCTGATCACGTCGGCGATGAGGTCGCGATCAAGGCCGCCTTCGATGAGCGCTTCACGCCCGAGGGGAATTGCCGCAGTTCCCGCACTACCAATCAGACTGAGCTTTCCGTAGCCGGCCTGCCCACCGCCCTTACCCTTTGTCCCGTAGCCGCCACCGCCCTGGAGGTTCGATCCCGCTCCCACAGGAGCGGCGACTAAACCTTTTCCATAGAGTGTCGTCTGAACCCCGCCCGAGCCCGCTGTTCCACCGAGCCCCGGCCCCGCCGTGGTGTTGACCGATCCAAGATTCACGCCACCTTTTTGCGAGCTCTTTGCAAGACTTCCAAGAACGGAGAGAGCCCCCAAGCGCTTCACGCTGACCTGCTTTGTCGGCTTTACCGTCTTGTGTTCAGCCTGAACTTTTTGATCCTGAATGCGAGGCTGCTCCACCAGCTTCTTGGGCGGCGGCGGAATCTTTTTGACGATTTGCACGAGCTCTTGCTTCATCTCTTGCTCAAGCTTCGCGGTGACGTCGCTCGGTCGATTCAGCACAAAACCTAAAAATCCTGCTGACATCAAAATCAAGATCGTAAGTGACGCATACCAAGTCTTTGAGCCCTCCGACTTGAGTTCGGGGTCTCGGTGAATATCTTCAACCGAGTTCACCAGGCGTATTCGGCCGTGAGCGGCGATCTCGACGGGAGCTTTGGCGACGTCGCTCTCGAGAATGTTTCCGATTCGATCAAAAGGGGTCCGCGTTTTCTGAAGGAAGTCGACGGAGGTGTGAACCTCGAGTCGGCGCGTGTCCTTGCGTTGAATGACGACGGCCTCTTCTCCTTCAACGAAAAACGTTCGAACGGCCTGCCCATTCTGATTTTCAAGTACGAGCTTCATGGAACTCCCATCTCACTAGTAGCGCGAAGCCGATTTCTTCATTCGATCCTTGAAGTCCGTGCGGACGCCGAGAAGAGCATCGAGAACCTTCTCGCTCTCAACCGTCGTCACTGCCTCATCCGAGAAGTGATATTTTCCCTGAACGAGAACATCTTCGAAGCTGACATCCGTCGACTTCTTCTTTTGGTCTGACGTGCTCGCCGGCTTTTGTGGTGCTGCCGTCACGACGCTTGCCAAAAATAAACTGAAGATCATGAGTTTCATTTCTGGTCTCATCATTGGGCTCCCGTTTGTACCGTCGCCTTTTCCTCGAGTGAATTGATCCGTCCCTCGAGATAAACGACCATCGGCGCGTGATTCATTTGCTTTTCGAGAACCAAGAGGTCTTCAAGACCGCTGCGACTCAACGGATTCTCTCGCACGGCCTGCCGGGCCTTCTCAAGCGCTGCCTGTTGCGGGAGTTCACGTTTCGCTTCGGGTTTTTCCGCGAGGGCCGAGAGAATCGTTTTTTGATTCTCGGGTGCAACCGCGGATAAGGCCTTGATCTCTTGGATCAAGAATTGTTTTCGCGCCCCGGTCTCTTCCGTAAAGCCATTCTCGATGGCCGCGATCGTCGCCGAATTCTGCCAAAATTCGGTGACCTTCTTTGATACGTCGCTTGCGCGAACTTGATGGGGCGCAGCTTGTTGCGAGAGAAGCGTTAAATATTGTTGCTCGTCTTCGGCCGAGAGCCCTTGAGGCACCGGGAGCGAGAGTACTTCTTGATAGAAGCGTTCGTTTTGCTTAGCCAATAAATCAAGGGCGACGATTTGCGAAGACAAATCCGCCGCTTCAACAGCCCGCGAGGCGAGCTTCTCGATGTCCTCTAGCATCGCGACCCGAGCCTTCAGCGTGCTTGAAAGCTTCTTCTGATTTGAAGAGTCGATCTGGTGACCTTCGATGCGCGCACGGAGCTTCGCGGATTCATCCAGAATGACCGCCCGTTGAAGAACTCGTCCTGCGTTCGTCGAAACCAAATTCTTTTGCGCGAGAACCTTCTTTGCAAGATCCAACTGCCCCTTTCGAGCCACGACCTCCATGTACAAGGTTGCGAGCAGTTCGGGCCGTTTCTCGAGTGACTTTCGCTGCCGTTCGATTTCGGAAACGGAATCTTTCGCTTCCCTCACGAGCTGGGCCGCAACGGCCGCCTTTTTATCGTCATCGCGCGAATCCTTGAGAAACTCGGAATAGAAGGGTTTCGCATCCTTCGCCGCAAGTTCGGCGTACATGGCGAGCTTGAGCCATTTCGTTTCGCCCTTAAATTCAGGAGTAGAGATTTTTTGGGTTGCCGCGAGCGCCGTCGTGAAATCGAGTTGTAGCTCAGCCAACCATGCTTTCCGCGCCAGCGCATACTGCTGATCGGCAGAATGGACGGGAGTGATTTTCAAAAGCTGGTCCGCCGCCTCACGAGCTTCCGCGAACTTCTGCATTTTCTCAGCCAAGATTAGCTTGTTTTTAAAGTACGTGATCCGCTCTTCCTCGCCGGCACTTGCGAGATCAAAGCGAGAGAGCGTCGCCCACGCGGCCGTCAGCGCGGCCGCATTTCCCGCACTCGCCTCATGCGCTGACTGGGTTAAAACTGACTTACGCGAGATTCCGCTAAACTCTTGAGCGGCTTTCGGAAAGACCCGCGCGTAATCCGCCGACCATGCTTCTAGTCTTTGATCGTCTTTAAGGAGAACCAAGGCATCGAGCGAAAGATCGGCCGCCTGTTTTCGAATTGTTTCTCCCCCGACGTCGGCGGTCATCGCGATCGACCTTAAGGCCTGAGCCGCCGCCTCGTTTTCCCCGCTGTCGTAGAGGAGATGCGCTTTTTGATAGCGAACTTCGAGCGTCTTGGTTTTCACCTTGCTTCGAGAGATATAGGAGTCGTAAGCCTTATGTAACAGAGCTTTGTCTTTCGAAAGTTCGGCCGTCTCGATCGCGCCGAGAAGAGCCGCTTCGAGATTTTCGGAGTTCTCCTTCGCCGCGAGATTTGCTCCTTCATCATAGAGCGCGGCCGCGAGCTGATAGTTTTTCAGTTCCATCGCCACTTGCGCAGCCCAGATGGTCATTTCGGGTTCTTTCGGGAAGACCTTCAGGTAACTTGAGTAGGCAGTCAAAAGCTCTAGGGAAGGTTGCTTCTTTTCAACCTTGTTCCAGTCGACGATGAAATTGCGTAGGCGTGAATGAAGTTCTTTGCAGTGATCGCCTTGGCAGGCGCCCATCACTTCCGGCCACAAACTCAGCGCCGATTCGAAGTCTTTCACGGCATCTTGGGTCAGTCGCTGGTTCATTTCAAGCGCCGCCAAATGAACATGGCCTTCGAGGCGAGCGCGGGGCTGACTTTGCCGCGCGTTCGCGAATTTCCACAGCGCAATGGACGCGCTCGTTTGTCCCACACGCTCGGCTTCGCTCGCGAGGTAAGTCACGTTCGCGATCTTCGCATTCTGGGGACTGAGTCCGAAGACGAGCTCCCCATCTTCAAGTGTCAGCTTTCTCTTCGTCAGGAAGGTCGCGAGATCTCGCGAGACCTCCTCGTGAAATTGTGGATCGACCGAAACGACATCCGCGGATGCCGAGCGGCTCAGGAGTGCCGGAGTCTTAAGAATTTGGACTGCACGCTCGACAGCCGCTTGAACTCTTCCGTCGTTGAAGTCACACCACGCGATTCGGTACGCCGCGAGTCCCCGGCTTCCCGCCTGCGGCAAAGTAAGAACCTTTTCGAAGTGCGAGCGCGCATGCAAATAAGAGCGGCGCTTAAAGAACACTTCCGCGAGGGACAAGTGCGCATCGGCGAGCGCGTCCGTCGCTTTTTCATCTCGAATGATTTTCTCGTAAATTCCTATGGCATCACTCTCGCGACCCGTGAGTTCATAAAGGTGACCCACTTGCGTCAGAATCTTCGCCCTCGAGGCTTCCGGAGAATTTGCGAGAGCCTCATTGTAGTATCTGAGCGCCTGCGTACGATCCTGGAGCCCCGCCACGCACTTCGTGCATCCTTCGGAGAGCTCCTCCATCGACATGATCCTTGCGCGTTCCGCATGGAGATCCGCGAGGCGAAGTGTAATGGCCGTCTTCGAGGAATCCTGAGGTGCGAGATTCAAATAAACCTGAGTGAGTTTTTTGATAAGAATCTCGCGCGTCTTCTTCTCGACCGACGTCTCCGCGTTCGATTGCGCGAGCGCCGTGCCGGGAAGAATCACGAGTAAGAGGGCGACCGAAAGACCGATAAGAAGCTTACGCATGCATCCTCACTTCATGATGACGGCGAACTTAATGTCGCTGAAGCCCGCTTGGCTCGAGGCAAGAACGATTCCGTTTAGAGTTTCGTACTTCAAACGGCGGTCCCCCTGAACAGTGATCACGCCAGGGAATTCTTCATTCGGGTGAGTCTCCCCGTACTTTTTGCGAACTTCGAGGAGAGCCGCCGTCAAATCTTCGGCTTTCACCTCTTTATCTTCGAGGAAGATCTTTCCTTCCTCCACCTTCACGACGGGATTGCGATCGAGAAGATCACCTTGCGCCGCCTTCGGAAGCTCCATGCCTTTTCCCATGAAGATGATTTCGCCCGTCGAGGAGAAACTCATGAGCAGGAAGATCACGAGAATCGAGAACGCATCAATCAAAGCCGTGAGAAGAAGCTCGGCATTGACCACGCGCTTGTGACTCTCGCTCTGGGGTGCCAGGACCGAACTCTCACCGATCACGCTACCGAACGCCGATGTTCTCAGGATGCCAGAGTTGACCACGAGAAACTCCTCTTAGAGGGGTGAGACGCCTAAATCAATGAGTCCCGATTTTTTGAATTGATCCATCAGCTCGATGATATCTTCGTAGACGCTCACGGCCTGCGGCTGAATCAACGCCGTCGTAAGCGCCGGCTCTGATTGCTTGATTCGCCCGACGACCTCAGCGAGCCCTTCGAAATTCGGCAGCCCCTCTTTTCCGGGAATCACGAGCTTCGTGAGCTCTCGTGGAACTTGAGCATCGCGTACGTCGAGAGAAATTTCGCCTTCGCCGGCCATTTGGACCCAGAGCGTGGGCTTCTTCGTGGCGTCTTCCGACGCCTGTCCGCCCACGGCCTGCTTCACATTGAGGGCGCCAACGTTGATCCAAACCGCCGTGAGCAGAAGAAAGCAAATGCACGTCGACAACAAGTCGATGAACGGAATCAAGTTCACTTCGAAGTCGAGATGCTTTTTGTGCTTGCGACTCATTTGGGCCTCAGGCGTTCAATTCGCGAACGTTTTCAGTCGCGCGTGTCGTCTGGCCCGGCGTCGGACGAAGGGCAACCGGATCAAACGAGAAGCTCAGCCAGTTAAACGCCTTGAGCGCCGCTTGATTGAGATCTTCAGCGAGGATGTTGGCCCGGTTCTGAAGAACCGCGTAAGCGATCAATGCCGGGATCGCCGCGATGAGCCCGTACGCGGTCGCATTCATCGCCTCGGAAATCCCTTGAGCGAGAAGCGCTGCTTTTTCAGCCGGATTCGCGTAGGCGACGGCAGCGAATGACTTGATCATTCCCGTGATCGTACCTAGAAGACCCGTAAGCGTCGCGACGTTTCCGAGCATCGACAAGAAACCCACGCGACGATCCAGTAATGAATTCTCGTGAAGGAGAACTTCGTCCATTTTGCCCTGAATCTCTTCTTTTCCACCAAAGTTCGCGGCCGCCTGAGCTCCCGCGAGAACCGCGCGGGCAACAGGTTCCACCGGGGCCGCGCCCTGCGCTTTCGTTATCACGCGGTCGAGTTCTCCACGGCGCACGGGATCCTCAAACGTCGCAACAAATTTGATTTGGTTGGTTTTCCTGCCCGCAAGGAAAGGGCTGCCCTCGATTCCGCTCAGGGCCTTGAGACATCGGCTGAACAGGCGACATCCTGCCGCAGGGAAAACTTCCGGGCGAGGATTCCCGCAGAATCAGCGAGACCGCAGATGGCC
>SXSP01000475.1 GCA_005792225.1 Bdellovibrionales bacterium
GAAACTGAAACGCGAGAACGACCGCGAAATCAGTCAGCTCGATCGCGATAACAAGACGATGATCCTCGAGAACCGCGAGAATGCCCTTCGCACCAACGAAAAAATGCTGAAGGAATATTCCAAGGAAGCTCAGCGGGTTGAGTCCACCGGACAGAGCGATGTGAATCAGCGCCAAGAGAAGTTCGAGAAGCTACTCTCCAAGCAAGAGAAAGACAACGCCGAGCGGTTGAAGCAGACGGAACTTGAACTCGCGCGCCAAGAATCGAAATTAAGAACGGAGCACGAAACGAAAGTCCAAGAGCAGGTCGGCAAAATGGATCTTGAGCTCCAAAGCCAGACCGAGAGCTTTAAGCGGAGCTACGACATCAACGACAAGACCTACAAAGACTCGCTCGATAACCAAAAGCAAAACTACTTGAAGGCTCTCTACAAACAGCAGCAGCGCTATGACCAACAGCTGCGCTTCGACTCCTCCCGCTCGGGGGATCCCTTCTACAGCCTCAAAACTTTCGATGCCCGCCTGTATGAGCGCGATGGTGGCTATTTCGTAAAAGGTAAGGTGCCTCCGTACGATCGAGAAACCGTCGAGGTTCGAGTGCAAGACGATAAGATCGTCCTCAGCGCCCGACGTTCTTACGAAAACTCAGTCTCAGACGACGAAGAGAGACGAAGCACGAACACTTACCAAACGTATCGACAGGAATTTAAACTCGGAGTGCCGGTCGTCGCGAAAGAAGCCGTGACGAAGGTTGAGGACGACGGGACGATCAACGTCTTCGTCCCGAAAAAAGGTCAAACTAATCGCGCTTAAGAAGGTAAGAAATCTCGGCCATCACGAAACGAAGGCGCGAGTGCAGCTCTTCGAGCTGAGAGAGATTCGAGCGCAACTGCACGAGAACATCCGTCGACGCACGAACATGATCATGCGCCATTTCGTTGTAAGCGCCACCGTAGACCGAAGACACGGACGCGCGGTTTGCCTCAGCGATTTTCTCAGGCGTTTGATTCGCTTTCGCTTCATTCGCCGCCGTGTTCAAGTTCATCCGCATCTCCCTTTTGCCTACGTGCTACATCAATCCTAGACAGCTCTAAAACAGCGTCTCAACTTAAATTACCTTACAAAGCCCGACTCTGGTCTCGCTGGTTCCAGAGTGGAACTTTATTCAAAGCCTTAGAGTTCAAACCCTAGGCCAAACCAAACGAACCCGTCAGTACTCGCATCTTATTGATGCCAGGTCGTCCGAAGTTAAATCTCGGCGCAAAAACGCGCTTGGCAAGCTCTTGGCCATGACACTTTTCGCAGTTGAGTTGTGACCTAATCCAAGAACGTGGCCCAACTCGTGGAGAATCAGACTTTCGATGTCCACCCGGCCCTGAACCGTGTCATCACTCCAGAAGAAATCAAAGTCTCGCTCATTCACCCGGATGTCCGCTTCGTAGATACGAGTTCCGGCCCAGTACACCGTTGTGCGAGCTTGCTCGTTGCTGCGATCGTCTTCCCAAGTCTTCAAGAAATAGATGACGTTCGCGCCGTCTTGCTGAGGACCGTTTTTGCCCTCGGTAATTCCACCGATTTTCAGGACTTCGCGACCGATATTCTTATTCCAAGTAGCAACAGCGGCTTTAATGGCGTCGTGATAGACGTCTGGGACCGAAGTATCGAGGTAGATGATGACCGTGTTGCTTCCGCTCCACGAGACCCGCTGCTGCTCGCTATTCTGAACGAAGTTGCAAGACTCCTCAGGAGAGGATTTCACGCCGCAACCCTGCAACGCAAATCCAACTCCGATCAATATGAGTGCTGTGAGGAGCTTCCTCATTGTTGGTACAACCTCCGCCGGTGACAACACATCACAAGGCAAGAGTGAGGCCGAGCGCCCAAACCATCCGAGTTCTTCTAACTAGCTAAAATTTCTCGCAATCCACTGACCTCTTCGGTTCCGTCTTGAAGCCCGCAGATGTCACAGAAATCCGTGCGAGTGAAAATTCAAGTCGAAATCTAGCAAGTTTTAGGGTGTAAACATCCGAAACGACTCTGATTTCTGACAGTGTCTAATCTGCGAACGCTGAAAATTCGAAAGAAGCCGCATTTTCGGCAGGTGTCGTTCCGCACCGGCTCCTCATGGAGTTTCGAAATTTTTCCGGTCCGGAATCCAGGACACGCTCCAATACCATGCGTCAAAACGACATCAGAGGCCTTTTACCGCAGTTTTGGCCCCACTTTAGGCTGGCCCCGCCCTTGCTAAATATCAATTTGAGACGACCTTCCGGCTCTCTTCCACGATCGTGGAATCCTAAGAGCCACCGCCCCACCAACACATCACGCCTATACGGAGAGGGAGAAAACCTCCCTCGCTCCGGCCTGCCCGACGAATGAACCAAAAAGGATTTAATGGGAGCTATAGCTCAGTGGCTTAGCCTTGGCGGTCAGCGTAGCGGTAACCGACGCCCCGTACGGTCTCGATGCGATTGCCGACTTCTCCGAGCTTTTTACGGAGGGAGGCCATGTGGACGTCGATCGTACGATCCGTCACATTCAGGTTTCCGAGAGCGCGCTCACGCAGTTTCTCACGAGTGAGCACTTGCCCGCTTTGCTTGAGAAGTTCACTCAAAATTTTGAACTCGGTGAGCGTCAGCGCGATTTCGATCTCATCGACCCAAACACGATGGGCGGAGAAATCCATGACGATGTTCTCACGCACGATCCGATCTTTCGGATCCTTACTCGCGGCTCCCGGTCCCTCTTGGCCGAATGAAGATCGACGAGCGAGCGCTTTGATGCGCGCGGCGAGTTCCTTCGGATAAAAAGGTTTCGTGACATAGTCATCTGCGCCGACATCCAAGGCATTCACCTTTTCGTCTTCGCCCGAAAGCCCCGTAACCATGATGATCGGAAGAGTTGCGAAAAATTCGCTGCCGCGAACCTCGCGGACCGCTTCAACACCCGTCTTGCCCGGAAGAATTTGATCGAGAAGTAGAAGATCAGGTTGGTTGACGCGAATGTCTTCGAGAATGTTCATACCGTTTTCGAAAGCCACGACTTGAAAACCTTCTTCTTCGAGAAGGTTCTTCAGGATGTCCCTGATATCGCGTTCGTCTTCGACAACCATTACCTTCATGCGCTCGTCCTTAAAAACGTCCCGTGAATTGGACAGCAAAAGGTTTGCGGTACTTCGACTCATCTTGAGATTCGCCGTGAGTCGAAGGCTCCTTGCGCCTTGTGGCTTCATTCTGCCAAACAATTCGACGGAAATCCGCAAACTCTTTGAGAAATAATCCCTACTACTGTCATACGCCTCTCGCTAACTCCCTTCAAGCTCAAGAGATTGCTAAGACGGAGGATGTTGCTTCCCGTCGTAGTCTCTCGTAAGTTGTATCAATGCGAAACATAGCGATACTTCCAGGCGACGGCATCGGTCCCGAAATCATGAAGCAAGTATTAAGAATCTTGAAGGCGGTCGATGCACCCCTTACCTACATTGAAAAAGACGCCGGTCTCACGGCTCTCGAAAAACATGGATCACTTCTCCCCGAAGACACGGTGAAGACGATTTCCGAATGCGGAATCGCTCTTAAGGGTCCCATCACGACTCCCGTCGGCGGCGGCTTCAAGAGTATAAATGTTTTGCTAAGACAGACTTTCGACCTCTACGCGAATGTTCGACCCGTTCGAAATCTCCCTGGAGTGAAAACAAAATACGAGAACGTAGACCTGACGATCGTACGCGAAAACACCGAGGATCTTTACACGGGTGAGGAACGACAAGTCGATGCCGACACCGCCGAGAGCATCAAACGCATCACCCGCAAAGGTTCCGAACGTATCGCCCGTTACGCTTTCAATTACGCGCGATTAAACAAAAGAAAGCGAGTCGCCGCCGTTCACAAGGCGAACATCATGAAACTCTCCGACGGACTTTTTTTGAAAGTCTGCGGAGAAGTCGCGAAAGAGTTCCCCGAAATTGAGTTCCGCGACGTGATCATCGATAATTGCTGCATGCAGCTCGTGATTCGTCCCGAACAGTTCGACGTCATCGTGACGGAGAACCTCTACGGAGACATTTTGAGTGATCTCTGCGCGGGACTCGTGGGAGGCCTTGGGGTCGTGCCCGGTGCGAATATCGGAAAAGACGTCGCGATCTTCGAACCCGTGCATGGCTCGGCTCCTGATATTGCTGGTCAAGATAAAGCAAACCCTACGGCCCTTCTTCAATCTGCGGTGCTCATGCTTCGTCACCTCGGCGAACAGGATCGCGCGGACCGAATCGTCAATGCGACGCTCAAGGTTCTTGCTCAGACTGATCTGCGGACGGGCGACCTCGGTGGCAAGGGCTCCACGACGTCATTCGGGGATGCCATCATCGCCGCTCTCTAAATTCGCGTATTTTGTCAGCCATTTTGGGGGATTAGACGCCGGGGTCGGCGAAATCTTCAATGATATCCGCAACGGGTGTTTGGCTTGGCATTTGAACATAGATCCTTCGAGCGCGGAGTCTCTTCCGAGATCCGCGAGCGAGGAACTTGCGATGAAGAAGGCAAAGGCAGGCGAGCACTTGTCATCTCTGGTGGCGAGCAAACTGGATTGGGGCCTCTGGCTCCTCCTCCTCATTGCCGTTACGGTCTTGGGTCTCGCCATTCGTAATTCATCTGCGAGCTCAGCTCGCCACCTGCGCAATGATCCTTACGATGTCGGTGTTGAGCGCTCGCACGAAACGCACTCGCGCGTGGAGACAGGGCTTTAAGATGATTCGCGTAAATCTCCATAAGCCAACTCAACAATCTCGGATGAATGCGGCCTGCCTGCGTTCGTCGATGACCTGGGTCATTTTCATTTCGCTTGCAGTTGTGGTTTTGCTTCTCGCATCGCTTTAAAGACGCACTCGCCCGTCGAACGTACTTGATCTCTCCCCCGATCCTTGTGACACAAAGGTGTTTGTTCATTTCGCCTTGGGAGGGGTTTTCCATGCGTATGCTTTTGGCATTATCATTCGTTTTTGTTTCGTTCACCGCTTTGGCCGCAGTCACACAGGCCACAGTCACGCCGGAAAAGGATCGCGAGGCCATTAAAAAGTTCGCCGGTTGTTTTGAAGTGACATTCGACTTCGCCGAAACTTTTCCGCTCGTTCCCGGATATAAGATTGCCGAGCCCTATCACCAGTCGGCTCTCGAATATGTCACCGTAGACGAAGAGACGAGCGACCGCATCTCTCTGCAACACATTCTCGTATTCCGCAGC
>SXSP01000476.1 GCA_005792225.1 Bdellovibrionales bacterium
ATACGGTCGCAGCAGTTCGGTGATTCCATGCAATGTTTACCGCCGCTCTTATCGACTCGTTTCATGTGACGAACCGGAAGTCCGTGAAAGCTCATGAGAAGATGATCGGGCTTTTCACGATCGAAAGTTTCGAGGATCTTGTGGGCGTAAGCCTGTATGAACGCCGGATGCTCGTAAAACGCCGGCACGAATTTCAGTTCACCCTTGAAACCGAGGCGGCGAGCGGCCTCGCGAGTTTCCTCTTCGCTCGAGCGTGTGGAACTCTCAGCATACTGGGGATAGAGAGCGAACACCGTCACATGATCAACGCCGCTCGCTTGGAATTTCGCGAGCGCGGACTCGATGCTCGGGTTTCCGTATCTCATCCCGATTTCAATTTGGTCGCCTTCGAGTTTTGGGCTCGCCTTTACAAGCTTCGTGACTTCGGTTGCGAGATCCTCGAGATGGAAAAGCAGAGGCGAGCCGCGCTTCGTCCAAATCTTTTCGTAAGCTTCGCCCGACGCGAACTTGCGCTTCGGTACGATCAGAACATTTACGAAGAACCAACGCAGAGGCCAGGCGATGTCGATGACGAATTTATCCATCAAAAACTGCTTCAGGTAGCGCCCGACGTCTTCAGGTCGAGTCGAATCGGGTGTGCCGAGATTGAGAAGGAGTAAACCTTTTTTCATGACCATTCGCCTTCTGCGCTGATTTGTTGGGCGGTCTTCTCTGCCGCTTCGAGAATTCTCGAAAGGCCGATTTCGCCCGTGTAATTTCCGATGAGGAAGACATTCTGCCGGTTCTGTCGAATGATCGGCAACGCCTTTTCAAGATCGACCGTGTAATGAGGAAGGGCCGCGGGCCATCTCGTTACGCGGGCGCTCAAACGCTCACTCACCGAGAGGAAACACTCGCCCCGTTGCTTCTCGATGACGTTTAAGATTTCTTGATCATTTTTAGAGAGAACCTCGGCTGCGCGCTGTGAAGCTCCTCCCATGATCCAAGTTTCGGAAAACCCTTTTTTCCCTCGCCCCGGAAAAATAAAGTTGTTCATGAGGACGCCGAGCATCGGTTTATTCTCCGCCGGTGGAAAGAGACAACCAAACCCCTGAGCGCTTTTCGTTGGAGTATCAAAGACGACGGTTGTGCTGATGATCGGCAGCAGTTCCACACTGCTGATAGCGCGTGCGCGTTCGGGATCGATCGGAGCTAGCAGTTCCGCCGCCGCGCGAGCGGACGTGGCGACGACGAGAGGCTCTCGCAAGGGGCTCTCGAGCGCGAGTCTGTGTTCAAAATCAAATTGAACGCCCTTTTGCTCCAGATAAGTTCTAAGTCTCGCGATCAATTCGCCCATTCCGTTCGGAGCCGAGACCGTTCCCCGTATTGAAGGTCTCGCGCGCTTTTTTTCCCCGGCCGCGAACATTCTTCGGAAAATGAGCGAGGCGCTCATTCGAACCGGATCGCCCGCGTAGATGCCTTGAAGGGCCGCTTCGAGACCGTAGGTGGTGACTTCCCGGCCGAGGACCCGGTGTCCCCATGTCTGTACACTCTCGCCCTCGCGAGGAGCGACCGATTGTTTTGCGAGAAAATAACGAAAGAGGAAAAACAAAATGCGAAACGATCCAGCGATGGAAAACGGCCAGCGACGAGGGACGCCATCTCGGAAGATAAAACGCTTTTTTGACTCTTTCAGCGTCGGCTGAATCGGAAGACCGATGGTTCGAAAGAGATCCTCGACGTGAGCTGAATTTAAGATTCCGTTTGCGGCCGTCTCCGTGCGCGCGAACTCATCTTCGACCGTCTGGAGAAGGCCGCCGGCCATCGGGCGTGCCTCAACAATGCGGACTCGAAAGCCCGCTCGTACGAGATAAAAAGCCGTCGTGAGTCCTGAGAATCCGGCGCCCGCGATGGTGACGGTTTTGTCTTTCAAACCTTCTCCCCCTAAAGAGCCGAAGAGAAAACCTTGGTCTGCGGAGCTTTTTGACGAAGACGTGAATCAAGTGCCATGCAGGCGTTTCGCAGGAAGGGCCGTCCTGCTTCCGTTAGCGTGAGCTTGCGACCTTCGAGTTTCACGAGATCGTCATCGATGAGGCTAGAAAGGAATTGTCGCACGTCTTTGGCCTGATCATCACTTTCGAGCTCGACTTCCCAGCGGGTCATGAACCGGAGGATCTGTTCACGACGCTTTCGATCTTCCTCCGAGAGAAGATGCCCGCGTAATGTCGGAATCTGCTCCCCGTTCAACATGCGCTCGTAAACCGGAAGAACTTTTTCGTTCTGATGGAAGCATCCGGGCGTCTCCGAGATCGAGGACACACCGAGACCCAAGAGGACTTCCGTGCGGCGATCCGCGTACCCCATGAAATTCCGGTGCAAGTTGCCGCTGGCTTCAGAGCGCGAGAGCGAGTCGGTTGGCAGGGCGAAATGGTCCATTCCAATTTCGCGGTAGCCGGCATCCATGAGGATTTCGCGCGCGATCTCGTAGAGTTTTCGCTTCTCTTCGCCGGCCGGAAGATCTTCGTCCTTAAAGAGTCGTTGCGCCGGTTTGATCCACGGAACGAGCGCGAAGCTGTAAAGGGCGATTCGATCGGGTTTCAGTTCGACCGTGATGTTCGCCATCTCGCGGATCGATTGCTCGGTCTGTTTGGGGAGGCCGTAGATCAAATCGAAATTCACGGAGTCGTACCCAATCTCACGCGCCTCTTTCGTGAGCTTCTCGGTGATGTCACGGGGCTGGGTGCGGTGCACGAGACGCTGAACTTCGGGGTTGAAATCTTGAACACCCATGCTCACGCGATTGAAGCCGAGCTCCCGGAGAGCCAAGAGATGATCGCGCG
>SXSP01000477.1 GCA_005792225.1 Bdellovibrionales bacterium
ACCGAGCCTGATTGAATCAGGGGCGACTAGACACACGGCTGGGCGTTCGATAGGGTTTTCCCATATGCCGCAAAACTTCGATTTAGTCGCGACCGCCTTCCAGGTGATGAAATTCTTTGTTCCATTCCTCTTTGCGCTCTGTTTCCACGAATTCGCGCACGGTTGGGTCGCGCGGCTGCGCGGCGACAACACGGCTGAAATGATGGGGCGCCTGACGATGAACCCGATGGCTCACGCCGATCTCATCGGGACCGTGATTTTTCCGATCACGGCCATGGTCGCCGCCGTTAACGGAGTTCGCCTCCCGCTCTTCGGGTGGGCAAAGCCGGTCCCGGTCAACGAGCGAAATCTCAAATCGCCGAAAGCCGATATGTTCTGGATCGCGGCCGCGGGTCCGCTTTCGAATCTCCTGCTCGCATTCGTTGCGGCGGTGGGCCTCGGCGCCTACATGAACTACGCTGAAGGTGCGCAGCTTGATATGGCGGGCGGAGCTGGTGAGATTCGGGAAGTCGTCTTCACCTTCATCGGCATCAATGTGTTTCTTGCGGTCTTCAATATGATCCCGATACACCCGCTCGATGGCGGAAAAGTGCTTGCACGTTTCCTCCCGGATCGTATCAATGACAAGCTCGAAGAGATGCAGCAACAGCTGAGCTTCTTACTCCTGATCCTGTTCGTATCGGGAGCTTCGCGGTTCATCGCGTATCCCGCCCAGTGGCTCATCTCGGTCATCTACATGCCGATCGCCCAAGGAGTCGCGAGCTTATGAGCCAGGAAACGATCACGTCGAGCGAACGTCAGATTCGACAAAGCGAAAAACCGCCAAAAGGAAGCCGCGTGATGAGCGGCATGCGCACCACCGCGCGTTTGCACATCGGAAATTATTTTGGCGCGTTGAAAAATTGGCTCGAGCTCCAACACGAATACGAGTGCTACTTCGGCGCGATGGACTGGCACGCGATGACGACGGCCTATAAAACACCGCACGAGATTCAGCATTTCGTGCGCGACATTTATGCCGAGTTCATCGCCTGGGGGCTCGACCCCGCGAAGACGACGATCTTCGTTCAATCCCGTGTTCCCGAGCACCTCGAGCTCAACATGTTCTTCTCGATGATCACGTCGATGGGATGGCTCGAGCGCGTTCCGACCTGGAAAGACGCGGAAGAAGAAGCCAAGGCGAATGACACTCACAACCTCGGTCGCTTCTCGTATCCCGTGCTCCAGGCGGCCGATATTGCCGTGTACTCGGCGACCCACGTGCCGATCGGGCAAGATCAAATTTCGCATTTGGAACTCTCGCGCGAGATCGTTCGTCGCTTCAATTTCCTTTATGGTGCGAAGTTGCCGGAGCCGAAGCCGATTTTCACGTCGACGCCGACGCTCTTAGGTTCAGACGGTCGCAAGATGTCGAAGTCGTACGGCAACACGTTCAATCTGACGCAAGAGGAAGACGAGCTGACGAAAACGATTCGTGCGATGCCAACGGATCCCGCGCGCGTGCGCCGGAATGATCCGGGTGAACCGACGAAATGTCCCGTCTACAGCTATCACAAGCTCTTCTCGAAGCCCGAGGATCTGCCGTGGGTCGAAACGGGATGTCGAACCGCGGGCATCGGATGCGGCGACTGCAAGAAGAGATTGACCGAGAATATCAATAACTTGATGGCAGAACCTCGAGCGAAGAAAAAAGAATTGTTGCAGAGTCCAGACACGCTTGATTCAATCATCGACGACGGCTGTCGCCGCGCGCGTAAGGTCGCCAAGAAGACGCTTGAACAAGTCAGGGAGTGCACCGGATTCCAAGTCTCGGGAGGAGACGCGTTTTGAGTTATTTAGTCCACCTTCAACAGTTCGAAGGCCCGCTGGGCTTGCTCCTCTATCTCATCCGCAAGGAGGAGATGGACATCTTCGACATCAACGTGGGCGATATCACGACTCAATACCTCGAATTCATCCGTCAGATGAAAGAACTCGATCTCGAAGTGGCGGGAGAGTTCGTCGCGATGGCGGCGACCCTGATCCACATCAAATCACGCATGCTTCTTCCTCAGTACAACGACGAGGGCGAGGCGGTCGAAGTCGAGGATCCGCGTAGAGAGCTCGTTCAAAAACTTCTCGACTATCAAAAGTATCAGGAAGCGGCGAAGAAGCTCTACGAGCGCCCATTGCTCAATCGCGACGTTTTCCCTCGGGGAATCCGTGAAGATCTTCGCGGCGACGAAGAAGGCGAAATCATCATCGAAGAAGATGGCCTGTTTTCTTTGATCGCGGCTTACCGCAAAACCGTGCGCAAAGCGCAGCGCATGATTCACAAAGTTCGGCCGAAAGTTCAGTCCATCGCGGCCCGCGTCCTCGAAATCAAAGAGCGGCTCATTGTCGGCACGCGCGTGGTCTTAAGGGATCTTCTCGCGATCGGTTCTGCGCCGGCGCGCACCCAGCTTCTGGTGACTTTCCTCTCGATGCTGGAACTCGGCCGCATGGGTTACGTCTCGATTTTCCAGAACGAAGTTTACGGAGACATCTACATCGAGCCGATAAAGCCGATCGAGAGAAACGTTCTCGAGCGCGTTCAGGAATTCGATGCGGGGGACGCTGAAGCGGTGGCGAAGACCATCATCAACGAAGCGATCGAAGAAAAAATCGACATGGCGGAAGCGATGGCCGTTGCCCACGAAATGGTGGGCGAAGGGCAGCAGATGGGCCTTGGAGAGGGCCTTGAACCGCAACAAATCGCGGATGTTGAGTTCGCCGAAGCTCTCGCGATCGGCGAAACTTTGGCGCCCGAGCAAGTCGCTTCGGATGACGATATTCTCGCGGCGGAACTCGAGCTCGATCGCGGCTGGGGTGATGACGCTGTGCCGGCTTACACTCCCATCTCGACCGACGCGGCACCGGCCGACATGCCGATCGAGCCGTCCATCGAGACACCTGAGGAGACAGGTGTTGTCGCCGCAAGCGAAGAGCCCCCGATCGAACCAACTGAACCTGAAGCCGAGGCGTAAGCCCGTACCACGAGGGAAACGAGAAAAATGGCGGATATCGAAAAAGAGAAAAAACGTTCGAAGAAGAAGTCCACCGAGGCGAGCTCCAGTCAGCCCGAAGCCTCCGGCTCTTCTTGGCGTGATTTTATCACGAACGCGAGCGCCGCCCTCGATGATCTCGCCACCGACGTGGTCAACAATCTCAACGAAGACATCACAGCTCAAGCGGAACCCGAGGCGAGCGAAGTACCTCGCGCGGCTGAACCGAGCGCCGAGCCGGCAGAAAACATCGCCGAAACGCCCGCGCCGAAGAAGAAGCGCGGAAAGAAAAAATTGGCTGCCGAAGTCGCCGCTGATGCCGTCGTTGAAAACATCGAATGGTCGAACGAAGCGCGAACCCTCGACATTAAAGACACTTCTTCCGAAGAAGAAGAGACCCTCAGTCGCTTTGAGCAACTCGCTCGCCAGGTCGCTCAAACGGTCGCCGAGCAAAACGAAATCATTTCGGATGATAAGCCCGAGGGTC
>SXSP01000478.1 GCA_005792225.1 Bdellovibrionales bacterium
ACATTGATCGCGTCCTCGCGCGGTTCGGGAACTTCCCGAATGGCGAGACTCGAATACACCATGAACTTCCAGAGTCGACCCTCGCCGCTCGCATCGCTGAGATCGGTCGTCGCCATGTCGAGGAACGTGTGCTCAAGAAACTGATTGAGATTTTGTCCTGACCACTTCGTGTCGACGGTGAAAATCAGATTGTTCAGAAGTTCGCGCCTCGCGGTCATTTCCGAGCGCCTTTGAGCGAGATCCTCAATCTGACCCGCCAGGCGTGAAATGCGACGATCGGCAATTTTCGCGTCCTGACCTTTCAGCGTTAAACTCGTGGTCTCGCCGAGACGCTTTTTAACGGCCTCGTCGATCGTTTGGAGTTCGATGTTTTGTCGGGCCTGAACGCCTTTGAGTTTTGCGATGACGTCGGCTTTCGAAGGTCCTTTTTGAACCACCATCGGGCTTTGAGCGAAGGACGTGACCGTAACGAGTAAGGCGGCGACCACCACCCCGATCATCAGTCCATTCCATGTCTTAAAAGCCAGGCGGTTCTTCATCTGCTTCTTTTTGCCTCAAGTGTGCGGGCGAGTCATCGCCGTTTCCACACAATCCTCGCGAAGGTAGCGGGGATCCCGACAAGATGACCCACCTACCTCCTTCTTTTTTAAGCAAGACCCGAGCCACTTAGCAGGTGAAAATTCACTCACTAGCCGCCCGGGGGACGCAAACATTTCAGGCCTGTCTAAGGTCAGGACAGTCGCCGCCGACCCCGGTCTATGTTAAGTTGCGGGCCATGCGCCATTCGCCGACCAAGCTCAGCCCCTTCGAGTTTCGCCTCTTCCGGCGAATGGAATCGCTCCGTGGGTCCCAGATCCTCGTCGCTTGTTCTGGTGGCATTGATTCCGTGGCTC
Organism: Bdellovibrionales bacterium; assembly: GCA_005792225.1. GTDB lineage: Bacteria > Bdellovibrionota > Bdellovibrionia > Bdellovibrionales > JAMPXM01 > SXSP01. Next base: position 894 of record SXSP01000478.1, read on the forward strand.
TGGCTACGTGCCTCGCTCGCATCAAAGACAAACTCGGGATTCGAATCGCTCTCGCTCACGTTCACCACGGAGCGGATCAAGGAGCGATTCGAGCGCGAGATCAGGCGGCTCACCACGTGCGGCACCTCGCGCGGAACTTAGGGCTCGATTTTTATCTCGCGCGCCGAACGGGGCCTGAACTGCGAGGCGAAGAAGCTCTGCGGGAATTTCGCTTGAGGATGCTCGAAAAGATTCGCGGAACTGAAAAATTTGATCGCATCGCTTTTGCCCATCACGCCGATGATCTTCTCGAGACGCGGCTGATCCGTTTAGTGCGGGGAACGGGCCTTCAGGGACTTCGAGCCATGACGCTCTTGACGGATCAGACGGTTCGTCCTTTTATTGAGGAGTCGCGTGCGACCCTTGAGGAGTACGCTCGTTTTAGAAATTGTGAGTGGGTGAGTGATCCGACGAATGAGAGTTCGGAGCCGCTCAGAAATTTCATTCGGCGCGAATGGCTCCCGGCACTCGAGGCGAAAAGACCCGGAGCGAGTCGAGCCATCGCGCGAAGTTTTGAATCCATGGTCGACTCGGCGAACGCGCTCCTCGAGGACGCTAGCGAAAACGTCGCCGGCAACTTCGTGAGTCGACCTCTCTATAATTCACTTTCGATCACGCAGCGACGACAAGCCATCGCGACGCTGCTTCAGAATCTCGGAGTTCGTTCCTTTGGATCGTCTCATATCGACGAGATCCGCAAGAGGATTGAAGTGCCTCAAAAAGTGATTCGGTTCCGCGTTCTGAAACTCGACTGGGAGATTAACGCGGAGCAAATTCGGGTCATAACCTCTAGTTTACCCCGATAGGACATTGGTCGTAAGGGCCGCGTTTGCCACTCTCTTTGTGGGTTCCGCGGAGATTTGGGTTAACTGTTCACGTCATTTTCGTTTGGCCGCTCCGCATGCCTGAATTGCCTAGGTATAAGGGCTTTGTTGCGCCTCATCTGCATGCTATCCTGGACTTCGAGCGTTGCCTCGAAAGGAAGTGTGGCTATGCGACAGACTCAAAAGACTATGGCACTTTGGGCGATCTTGCTCGTCGTCTCCATCGTGCTCTTCCAAATGTATGCGACTCAGCGAACGACGACGATTGATCAGACCAAGTTCGGTTACCCTGATCTACTCACGGCGCTCGACGCAAATCAGATCGATCCAAAAACAATCGCGATCCGTTACACCGACGCGAATTCTGGCACCGACATCGTTGGCGTGGTGAAGCCCGAATTCGAAAAGGAGCTTGGCGGTAAGCACTTCTCCGTTTCCGGTCCTCCGGTCGAAGCGGCGAAGACAGATCTCGAGGGCCGCAAGGCAACACCTCGCTACGAGAAGGCCGAGGGCAACGGTCTCTTGCAAACGCTTCTGATCAACTGGCTCCCGCTGATTCTTATCGTCGCGATGTTCATGTTCATCATGAGACAAATCCAAGTCGTAGGCGGAAAAGCGATGAGCTTCGGTAAGAGCCGCGCGCGTCTCCTCACCGAAAACAACAACAAGGTCACCTTCTCCGACGTCGCGGGTGTTGAAGAGGCGAAGGAAGATCTGATGGAGATCGTTCAGTTCCTGAAGGATCCCAAGAAATTTACGAAGCTCGGCGGTCGAATCCCGAAAGGCGTTCTCCTCGTGGGACCTCCCGGAACAGGTAAGACTCTTCTCGCACGCGCGGTTGCCGGCGAAGCGGGT
>SXSP01000479.1 GCA_005792225.1 Bdellovibrionales bacterium
GAAGAGCTCACAACCGTCAACGAAGAGCTCGGCATTAAGTCGAACGAACTTCGACTGATGAACACGTCTCTAGAAAACGTGCAGAACTCAATCGGCTCGCCCATGGTGGTTCTCGACGAAAGAATGCGCGTGGTGCGCTTCAATGCCGACGCGTTGAAGATCTTTTCGCTCACGAACGGCGACATCGGGCGAGATATTTTGCGCATCTCCTCACACTGCGAAGTTCCGAACTTCGAAGAGATGATCAAGGGCGCGATTTACGGCGGCAAGGTCACCGAAGGGCTTTGCGAAACGGCCACGGCGGCGTACCAGTTTCGCGTGCTGCCCAGTTACGATGAGGCCCACAAGATCGTCGGTGCGATCATCATTTTCTTCGATAACTCGGATCTTCTCAGACTCAAGGAGCGTCTCACGACGAGCGAGCAGCGCATCCGCGCCATTATCGACAGCTCGCCGGGCATGATCTTCTTGAAGGACACATTGGGCCGTTACCTCATCGTGAACGATGCGTTCCGTGAGTTCTTCAACTTGAAAGAGGCGGAAATCATCGGAAAGACCGACCGAGAAATCTTCGGCGAACAGCTCGCGACGCAGTTCCGCGACGCGGATCTTGAGGTGTTCTTGCGCCGCAAGCCCGTTCGCCGGGAAGAGAAGGTCCGTTTGAGCCCGACCGAAGAGAGCGCCTTCTTGGTCACGCGCTTTCCTCTCAGTGCGGATTCAAGTTCCATTCCGTACGCGGTCGGAACGATCGCGTTCGATATCACTCTTCAGGTTCGCGCGCAGGAAGCTCTAAAAGAAAACGAAGCTCGTTACCGCGCGATCATCGAAGATCAAGCCGTGTTTGTTTGCAGGCACCGACCCGATGGTATTCTCACTTACGTCAACACGATGTTCGCGAGCTACTTCGGCGGAACGGCCGAATCAAACATCGGTAAGAGCTTCGAGGCCAACGTCTCAAGCGAAGATCGCGAGATCATCCGTAAAGAGATCGCGTCAATTTCACCGGAGCGACCGGTCGTTCAATACGAACATCGTTACTCGCGCTTTAACTCGGGCGATCGGTTTATCCGCTGGATTCACCGCGGGCTCTTCGCCTCCGATGGTCGCGTGACCGAATACCAGGCCGTCGGATTCGACGTGACCGAATATCGTGAGGAAACAAACCAGCTCCTCAAGAAAGAGGCGATCTTCGCCGGCATCTTCAACCATACAGCGGACTTCATCACGGTCTTCCGCGTGGTGGGTTCGGATCTCGTGCTCGAGTCCTTAAACCGCAGCGCCGAGCAGGCCCTAGGTTACGCATATCCGCAGCTCGTCGGTCGCAAGCTCGAAGATTTCCTCAATCCCGATCGTAAGGGGGAGATCCTCGGTCACTACCGCAGAGTCATCGACTCGAAAAAATCCGAGATCTTCGAAGAAGAGTTGCAACTTCCGGGTGGAATCAAAAACTTCTCGACGACGATCGTGCCGATTCCCGGAAAAGACGGGGACGTCGAACGAGTCGCGGCCCTCAGCCGAGATGTCTCGGGTTACAAGAATATCGAACGTGATTTACGTCGCGCGAAAGAAACGGCTGATATCGCCAACCGGGCGAAGAGTGATTTCCTCGCGTCCATGAGTCACGAGCTGCGCACACCGCTCAACGTTGTCCTCGGGATCTCACAACTTCTCGAAGACACGAAGCTCGATCCCGAACAGGTCGGTTACGTTAATAGCATCCATCGCTCGGGTAAGGTTCTGCTCGCGCTCATCGATGACGTTCTCGATATCTCGAAGATCGAGGCCGGTAAGATTCGCCTTGATCACGCGCCCTTTAAAATTTCGGAAGTCGCTCAGGAGATCAAAGATCTCTTTGGAAATCAGGCGGCCGACAAGGGTATCGAACTCAAGACGAACGTTCCTCGGGAGGCCGACCGCACGGTCGTCGGCGACCCGGCAAGGATTCGGCAAGTGCTCGTGAACTTCGTCGGTAATGCCATGAAGTTCACCGATCGGGGACGCGTGGAAATGAGCGTGGCCTGCGAGCAATTCGATCCAAACCGCTCAGAGGCGACGTTCAAGTTTACGGTTTCTGATTCGGGAATCGGCATTCGTGCCGAGGATCACGCGAAGATCTTCCAAAAATTCTCGCAAGTGCAAAGCGGAAACGCTCGCAAGTACGGGGGCACGGGGCTCGGTCTCGTGATCTCTCGTCATCTCATCGAGCTCATGGGTGGCGAGATCGGCTTTGATAGTAAATTTGGAAGCGGAAGTCAGTTTTGGTTCCGCGTGACCTTGCCTGTCTCGAATCGCACGGTCGGTCGACCCGAAGAAGGGCGGAAAATCGCTTCGATGGCACAAGCCGGTGATCCCGTTCTTCGCATTCTCGCCGTCGACGACAACCGCGATAGCCAAACGGTGATTGCGCTTCTCCTTAAACGCTTGGGTCACCAGGTGTACGTCGCGAGCAGCGGACCCGAGGCGATCGCACAAGCGAGTTCACAACAAATTGATCTGATTTTGATGGACATCCAAATGCCGGAGATGGACGGTTACGAGACGACGGCTCGCGTGCGCCAGCTTCCGGATGGAAAGAGTCGAGTTCCGATCGTCGCTCTCACGGCCAATGCTCTTTCGGGAGATGCCGAAAAATGCCGTGAGGCGGGGATGGACGACTATCTTACGAAACCGGTGCGCATCGAAGCCCTGCGGGAAGTCTTAAATAAGTGGGCGAAGGCGAGAGCCAACCCGACGCAATAAAACCGAAACGAGGGGAGTGCAATCATGGAAGCAACGGAAGCCAGCGCGAAAGTCAACGAGGGGCTCAGCGCGGAACTCACGGATCTCTCCGACTGCGACCGCGAAGCGATTCATCTCTTCGGAAGCGTGCAAGC
>SXSP01000480.1 GCA_005792225.1 Bdellovibrionales bacterium
GCTTTCGGTATCGGCAGTCGCGACATGGAAAAGCTCGGCTTTGAATGCATCGGCCGCAGTGAAGAGATGGCCGTCGTGGGCATCCAGGAAGTCGTTAAACATCTTCCGTTGATCCGCCGAGTTTACAACGAGCTTCTGGATCAAGCTGAAAAGCGAAAACCGAAGTTCGCCCTCCTCATGGATTACCCGGAGTTCAACTTGAAGATCGCTAAGGATCTCAAGAAACGCGGAATCAAGGTGATCTATTATATCTCACCCCAGGTTTGGGCGTGGCGGACGGGACGTGTGCATCAAATCCGCAAAGTCGTTGATCAGATGCTCGTCCTCTTTCCGTTCGAAGAGCCTTTTTACAAGGAGCATGGGGTCCCATCGCTTTTTGTCGGGCACCCTTTACTTGACGAATTGCCGCAGATCGAGGACGAAGCTCAGCATAAGCTTCATCGTGAGCGATTTGGAATCGGGGAGGACGAGATCGTCATCGGCCTCATGCCGGGAAGTCGGCGATCCGAAATTCAACATCACCTCGAAACGCAGCTCGCGACGGCAGCTTTGCTCGTGAAAAAAAATCCGCGTGTGCGGCCCGTTTTGATGGTCGCGCCGACGCTCGAACGTGACGAGATTCGCGGAGCGCTCGCGGCCGTTAATTTTCCCGTGCAGATCATCAAAGAGAATCCCAACGATATGATTCAGCTCGCTGACGTGATTCTCGCCGCTTCGGGTACCGCGACCTTGATGGTGGGTCTGTTGGCCAAACCGATGGTGATCATGTACCGGATGAACGCGGTCACCGCTTGGCTCGCGAAAATTCTCGTGACGAAGACTCCGTTCTTCGGGCTTCCGAATTTGATCATGAACCGTCAGGTGGTGCCCGAGCTCTTTCAAGGCGAGGCGAATCCGCAGCGACTCGCGGAAGAACTCGAAAAATTTATCGAGAACGCAAGTTACCGCGCTCAGGTGGCGGAAGACTTACACGAGCTTCGCAATAAACTCGGCAGCCGCGGCGCCACCGATCGCGTGGCCGAGGTTCTTTCGGGGTATCTGTGAAGCGCCTTCCCCTTCCGCTTGAGCCGCTGATTTATCCGCTCGCGGGTCTTTACAAGAGCATCATGTCGTCGCGAAACCTCGCGTTCGATCGAGGCTGGCTGCCTTCGCACGAGGTGGGAAGGCCCGTCATCAGTATCGGCAATCTCACGGCGGGAGGCACCGGCAAGACGCCGCTCACGGCTCTCCTCGTTGAAGGTTTTCTCCGACGGGGAAAAAGAATCGGTCTCGTGAGCCGCGGTTATGGAGGCACTGAAAAGGGGCCGGCGCGCGTTCCGAGCGATGGCACGGCCGAAACCGCTCGTCGATTTGGGGACGAGACCGCGTGGCTTGCGCATCGTTATCCGAGCGTTCCTGTGGTGATCGCCGCGAAACGGGTAGAGGCGGCACGGTTGTTGATCGAGGAGTGTGATGGAAATATCGATCTGATCCTTGCCGACGATGCCTTTCAGCATCGTTGGTTGAAGCGGTCGCTCGATGCCGTCGTCCTGGATCCGACTGAGCCTGAATGGCATTACCGACCTTTGCCGCTGGGAAGAACTCGCGAAGGCTTCGACTCCCTCGCTCGCGCGGATGCGGTCTTTTTAACGAAGACGAATCTCGCGGCGGAATCCCAGGTCAAATGGTTGCTCTCTCAAGTGGCAAGAGTTGCAAAGGCTCATAAGCGGCATCCACTCGTTTTCGAACTGGAGTCTTATATTCCGTTCTTTCTTCCGCTCGCTGGCGGAAGAAGCATGGCCGATCTCGAATCGCGTTCAGTTTCTTCCTTCAAGGGTGAACGCGTGCTTCTCGTCTCGGGGATCGGGCGGCCACACACATTCGCTCGCTTGATCCGAAACATCGTGCACGCCGAAGTTTTGGAGCATCTCGTGTTCAACGATCACCACTCCTACTCGGAGGCGAATCTCGCCGCCATCGAAGCACGGGCCGTGCAGCTCGGCGCGGGCGCCATTTTGGTGACCGAAAAAGATGCGGTGAAGATGTCGAATTGGCGGCCGCGCGTTCCCTGCTGGGCGAGCCGTCTCGAGACGAGAGCCAAGGGAGACTTAGGAGCGTTCTATGAAGCCGTTGATCGGCTCCTTCTTTAGATTGCTGAGTTTATTCATCGCCTCGCTTCCCCAAAGGGCACGCGATGCGATCGGCGACTTCATCGGGTTTCTCTGGTTCGATGTCTTGCGCATCCGGCGCAAAGTGGCGGTCGATAACGTGACCATCGCTTTTCCCGATCGCTCGCTCGAGGAGCGCGAACGCATTGCGCGCGCCTCGCTTCATCACATGGGACGCACGCTCATCGATTTCACTCTTTTTCCGTTCTTCCGAAAATCAAAGGTCGAAGCGTTTTTCGTTATCAAAGGTCTTGAGCACGTCGATCAGGCACTCAAGGGCGGGAAGGGCGCGTTGTTTTTGACGTGTCATCTCGGCAATGGCGACTTCGCCATCGCCTGCATGTCGCAGCTCGGGTATCCGATGAATTTGATTTCAAAGGAATTCAAAGCTCGTTGGCTGAACGACCTTTGGTTCGGAATGCGCCGTAAGCATGGAACTCGGTTCATCTCGGCCGAGAAAAGTTCCTTCGATATTCTGAAGGCTCTCCGGCGGAACGAGATCGTCCTCTTCGTCCTGGACCAGTTCATGGGTCCTCCGGTCGGTGTCAGAACGCGCTTTTTCGGTCGTGAAACCGGCACGGCGGCAGGTCTAGCTCTCATCGCCGATCGCACGAATGCTCCGGTTCTTCCTTGTTATACCTACAGGCAAGAGGATGGACGGCAGGTCGTGGTCTTTGAAGCGGCGATCCCGTACCAAAGACTCGACGATAGCCTAAGGGAAAAAAACATCGCTGTAATGACGCAAGTTTATACTGATAAGATCGAGACCATAGTACGACAGCACCCAGAGCAGTGGATGTGGATCCACCGGCGATGGAAAGAGTTCCGAGATTAAGGCGAGGGCCGAGTTGAATTCTCAAACGCGGGCGACGATGGATGGCGCATGGTTGAAGAAGTGGACGGGCGGCTGGGTCGCTCCCGTTCTCGTTTCGTTCGCGCTCGTTGGCTGTGCTTCGAAGGTCCTGAAGGTCGACAATCCCGGCGAAATGCTGAAGACCGATGAGTACGACAAGCAGGTCAAGGTCAACGAGATCAAACTTGAGCCCTCCGGTACGTACGTTAAACTTCCAGGTCCCGAGCCAGTCGCCGGTGCGTTCAAAGCCGTCAAGAAGGGGAAGAAGACCAAGTTCGTCGCGGTCGCCGCTCCCACTCCGGTGCCTACACCTGCCGTTCCTTCGCTCGCGGCCGCACCAACTCCCGTCGGAAAACGCCAACCCGAGATCGAAGATTCTGAGGGATTCATCGGTCGCAGGCCGGTGAAGGATCCTTACCGCGTCGGTGAAAAGGTAACGCTTGAGGCGAGTTATTTCGGCGTCGTCGCGGGTGAACTCACTTTGGAAGTCAGACCCTTCGTCGACGTCAACGGAAGAAAGAGCTACAACTTCGCGGGTACGGCGATTTCAACTTCCGTGTTCGCCATGTTCTACGCGGTCAATGATTGGTTCGCGACGTACGTCGATTTCGAAACACTCACGCCTTATACTTACGAGCTCCATGTAAAAGAGACGAAGCAGCTTCGCGAAGCGCGCTCGATTTTCAACTGGGACACGATGAAGGCGTCGTTCTGGGATAAGAAGGTCAACGCAGAGAAGAAGATCGAAGAGAAGAAACAAGAATGGACGATTCCGTCGCATTCGCAAAACATCTTCTCGATTGCCTACTACATTCGCGCGTTCCAATTAAAACCCGGAAAGAAACTCGCAATCCGCCTCGCCCACGAAAACGAGAATCTCATCGTGACGACCGAAGTGCTGCGCAAGGAGCGTATTAAGACGGCGGCGGGCGAGTTCGACACGATCGTGACGAAGCCCAAGATCGAAATCAATGGAGTCTTCAAACCGGTGGGCGACATCTTCATTTGGTTCACCGATGATGACCGCAAGTTCATCGTGCGCATGGAGAGCAAGATCAAGATCGGAACGATCGTCGCGAGCGCCAAAGCCATCGAGCGCGGGCAGAACTAATCACGCCAATCTAGTCCCAAGTCGAGGTCTTTCACGAAGCACCGGGTGCTATCATGAAAGCATATGCCCATTCTCGGTTGTCGACATTTCAACGGCTACAAGCCGTGCGGAAAGAGCGCGATTTGCGACTCTCTTTGCCCGCAGATGAGCGTGCCTTCATCGCGAATCTTGATCGTTCACCTCGAAGCGTTGGGTGCGGTTCTTCGGTCGACGGCGCTCCTCCCGGCGATTCGTCGTAAGTTTCCCGGCTGTCATATTACATGGGTGACGCAAAAACCGGCCGAGCAGCTTCTCGTGAACAATCCCTACATCGATCGCGTGTTGACGACGACGCAAGATGATCTCCTGCAACTTTCGGCTTTAGAATTCGACGTCGCCCTCATGGTCGACAAAGGATTAAAGTCGGCCGGGGTTCTAAAGCTGACAAAAGCCGACGCCGTTTTTGGATTCACCGTCGATGCCGCGAGCGGAGTCGTCGTGCCTGCGACGGCGGCGGCCGGGGAACTCTGGGAGATCGGTCTCTCGAATCAAAAGAAGTTCTTCGAGAATGAAAAGCCGGAAACGAGACTCACCCATGAGGCGCTCGAATTGGGACCGTGGCTTCGTGATGAGTACGTCCTCCGGTTAACGGAGGACGAAAGAAACGAAGCTCAGGCGAGACGGGCCGCTTGGCTCGGCTCGGGCGAATGGATCGTCGGCATCAATACGGGTTGCAGCGGTGCGATTCCTTACAAGAAGCTTTCGATCGAAGGTCACAGGGAGTTGGTGCAGCGGCTCACCGCGATCGCGGGAGTTCGCATTGTTCTCCTGGGCGGCCGGGAAGACACCCTGAGAAACGAACGAATCGGTCACGGGATCAGTGCTATCCAATCGCCGACAGAGCGGGGCTTGAGAGACGGAATCGTCAGCGTCGAGGCTTGTGATATCGTGGTGAGCGGTGATAGTTTGGGCCTGCACATGGCGATCGCGCTGGGCAAATGGTCGGTGGCATGGTTTGGCCCGACTTGCGCGCAGGAAATCGATCTCTACGATCGCGGCGTGCACGTCCTGACACAAGCGAGTTGCGGACCCTGCTGGAAGCGGAGCTGCGATCGCCAGCCAATGTGTTATGACCTCGTCTCCATCGACCAACTCGTGAACGCGGTATTGAAGGGTCTTGATCCGAAACCGCAACCACGATTAGGTCACGACAAAAGCGGAGAGGCTGCTCCGTAATTCGAGAGAGCTTCTGAAGTGGCGCGAACCGAAATCAAAACTCATCTTCTCGTCCAAACCGCGTTTGTCGGCGATCTTTTGCTTTCCATTCCACTCCTAAAAGAACTCCGTGATCGAGACCCCGATGCGAAGCTTGTTTTGCTCTGTCGGAAGGGATTAGGCGACTTTTTCATTCGCGCGGCGCTCGTCGACGAAATCGTCGAAGTCGATAAGGGAGACGAGAAAAACTCAAGTTGGCGTTCGGCGCGCGAAAAATTAGCCGGCCGACGGTTTGATTTGATTCTTTGTCCCCACGAATCTTTTCGTTCTGCCGCCTTCGTCATGCGACTCCGGGCTAACAGGAAAATCGGTTTTAGGCGGTGGTTCAATTTTGCGATTTTCACCGATCGAGTCGAAAGACCCATGCACCTACCCGAGGCACTTCGTCAGTTATCACTCCTCGCTCCTCTCGATGAAAAATGGGGGAAGCGTCTGGCGGAATATGGAAAGAACACGCGCGCGGGCGGTTTAAGTTCCGAAGGACTCGCCAGGGTCCCCGAATGGGCAGAGATGAGCGTTCCGCGACTCATGAATCTCAAATCCAATCGGGATCCAAAATTACTTTCCTCGGATCGCGTTCGCGCCGTCGCCGAGCGCCTTGATCTTGCGAACTCGGGCAGGCAGACGGCGATTCTCGCGCCTGGAAGTGTCTGGGCCACGAAGATGTGGCCGCTCGATGGTTACACGCGAGTGGCTCGTGAGCTCCTGAGCAAAGGTTGGCGGGTCGTAGCACTCGGTGCCGCGAATGAAAAAGAAATTTGCGGTGAGCTCGTGAGACGTGCGCCCGGTGTTCAGTCGATCGCGGGCGATACGAATCTCTTCGAATCAACCGAGATCATTGCTTTAGCGGACCTAGTGGTTTGTAACGACAGCGGAGCCATGCACATGGCCTCGGCGGCCGCAACACCGGCGGTGTCGATCTTCGGGCCTACGATTCTCCAATTTGGATATCGACCTTGGCAAAACAAATCACACGTCTTGGAAGTGAGCTTAGATTGTCGGCCGTGCGGAAAGCACGGCGCACGCGAGTGTCCTCTTGGAACTCACGCCTGCATGAAGCAAGTCTCAGCCGAGAGCGTTCTCGTGGGTATCGAATCCGTCACGCATTGAAAGCGGAACGGGGTATTCGTCGCAAATCGCGACCCGATCAAACAAGAAACCCACGGTTCCGCCGTAAGCGAGATGCGCGACAAAATAGGTGACTGCGGCACCAAATCCATCGCCGAGGACGAAAAGCCCTGGTCCCACGATCTGACCCGGAATGAGCGGATGAATCATCGAAACAAAACCCGTCCCGAGGCCCGCGAGGAGCCAGTGGATGAGCCCCATCGCGAATCCCACGGGAGCGCCCGAGCGATGAGCGGAACGGAAAAGGAAAGCATAGATTTGAGCAATGAACGCGCTAATGACAAGGTGGTAGCCAAAGCCGATCCACCAACTCATCTCGCTGATCTCGCGGGTCCAAAAGCTGCCGAAAAAGATCTCGAAATCGATTTGAATCCAGCCCAGGAACTCAAAAAACTCGATGATTCCGGCCGAGACGAGCCCGGCGATCAAGCCAATCGCAAAGGTTTGCCCGAACGTCACCTTGCAGGCGTCGCGGATGGGGCTACGAAAAGTGTGTTGCGTTGGGGCGTTCTTTTGCGTTCGCATACGGGTCTCCCGCAGACGAGAATCGCCGATCCTGTACGGGTCTTCATCACGAAGGGGTGGAGTTTTCGTCAAAACTCCAACGCCCAGGGGTTTTACTCGTTCGTATAATCGCGAACGTTGATCCCGTATTTCTTGATTTTGCGAAGCAGCGTGTTCTTCGGGATGTTCGCTTCGGCAACGGTCTTGTTGATGCGACCATTATTCGCCTTTAGAGCGCTGATGATGAACTCCTTCTCAGCCTTTTCCTTAAACGCTTCGTAGTCGAGGGCGCTTCCAGAAAAGCTCAGCTCCGTTTTTTGCGGACTCGTGGGTGAACCCACGGGCGCTACGGCCTCACGAGCTTTCTTGAGAACGTTGTCGGGGAGAGACGCGGCCGTGATGCGATCTGAGTTCTCAACGATGAAGGAACGTTCGATGACGTTTTCGAGTTCCCGAATATTTCCGGGCCAGCGGTAGGTCTTTAACACCTGCAAAGCTTCATCGGTGATACCGCGGATGACTCGGCCATGGCTCTTCGAGAAGCGTTTCATGAAGTACTGGACGAGTTCACCGATATCATCGGCGCGTTCGCGAAGCGGTGGAAGGAAAATCGGCATCACGTTCAAACGGTAAAACAGGTCTTCGCGGAACGTGCCGTCTTCGATCATCTTCTCGAGATTCCGATTGGTCGCCGCGATAATGCGGGCGTCAGTTTTCACCTCGCGCGAACTTCCTACGGGAGTAAATTTGCGCTCCTGGAGGACGCGCAAGAGTTTCACCTGCATGTCAGGTTTTAATTCCGCAATCTCGTCGAGGAAAATCGTGCCGTTGTTCGCGAGCTGAAATTTCCCGATTTTGCGCTCGTGGGCGCCCGTGAAGGCGCCCTTCTCGTGGCCGACGAGCTCGCTCTCCATCAGACTCTCGGGAATCGCACCGCAGTTGATCGAAACCATTGAGCCGTTCTTGCGGGGTGAGTTGAAGTGAATCGCGCGCGCGACGAGTTCTTTTCCGGTTCCGTTCTCGCCTCGGATCAGGACCGTCGTGTCGACCTTACAAAGTTTATGGATGAGTCCGAAGACATCCCGCATTTTCTGTGAGCTGCCGACGAATTCGCTCTCGATATCGTCGTCAAAAATCGGATTCGAAATCGCGAGCCGCGAAACCATCTCACGCGCCTCGTTCGCCCGCGAAACGATCTCGATGAGCTTCTGGGGTTGAACGGGTTTTTCGACGTAATCGTACGCGCCCTCTTTGACCGAGGCGATCGCGTCTTGAACATTCGAATGCGCGGTCATCAAAACGACAAACGTGCGGGGGTCGTGTTCCTTGATGGCGCGCAGAGCTTCGATGCCGTTCATTCCTGGCATTCGCACGTCCATCAAAATCAAATCCCAGTCACCGGATTTGTATTTTTCAAGAGCTTCGGCGCCGTCGCCGGCTTCATCGATGGTGAACTGGTAATTCGGCATCGAAGTTCGAAGAACCGAAATCACGGACTTACGAAGTTCGGCCTCGTCGTCGACGATCAACGCCGAAATTTCTTGCGTGATGTCGGTGCCCATACCGCCTTGCAAGGAGCTGGCGAGTCCCGTCGGTAGGCTTGTGTTCGATGAGTTCATCCGTTCGCCCTTTCTTGATCGGTCGATTCTTCCGCGATCGGAATCGAAAACCCGATTCGGGTTCCTTTGTTCGCGGCACTCTCCAGGAAGACTTTGCCCCCGTGAAGCTCGATGAAATATTTGACGAGGTAAAGGCCGAGACCGGTTCCCTTCGTCTCCATCTGATTGCGTCCGCGCGTGAATTTTCCCCAAATTTCTTTTTGGTCCTCCGGGTCGATGCCGGGGCCCGTATCTTCGACGACGACAATGACGTTGTCATCTTTTTCCTGCGACGTGATCGTGACCGAACCGCCGCTCGGCGTGTACTTGATCGCGTTCTCAGCTAGATTGTGAATGACTTCCTGAATCAGCGTCGTGTCCGCTTCGATCGAGAACATGGGTTCAAGATTGACCTGAAGCGAGATGCTCTTTTCTTGCGCGAGAGGCATCAAACGGTTCACGACCCTTTCGATATCCTCGTTGATGTCGGTGACTTCTTTTTGAATCTGGAAATCTTTGGCTTCGACTTTCGTCACTTGGAGAATGCTTTGGATATACCGATGAAGTTCGTCGCTCGAGCGCCGCAGGCTCTTCAGATCCTGCGCGATTTCGGGATCACGAGAACTCGCAAGCATTCGGTCGCAGATCGCCTGAATTTTGGCGATCGGCGTTTTCAGATCGTGGCTCATCATGCTGACGAAATTCGTTTTGAGTTGCTCGATTTCGTTGATGTAGCGTTGCTCTTGTTCCAGACGCCACGTTCTCCGTTCGTTCAGCGCCAGTTGATAACTTAAGAAAACGATGCATGTCGCGGTCAACTCGACGAGCGGCGAAAGAACGGGAATCCAGATGTGGGCAATGTCGAAGAACCAAGCGCTGAGGGCGGCCCAAACAATCCCGGCTAATATGAAAACCACGAGCGCCACGGACTGGGGATAAGTTGCGAGAACCCAGACTGCACCGGTGAGAACCAAAACGAGGAGGATCAGGTAAACACCGCGGTCGAGACGCCGAACCGTTTTCTGCGCGATCATGTTGTCGAGAACGTTCGCGATCACCTCGGTGCGGCTCATTCGTCCCACGGGGGTCTGAAGTTGTTCGGGTGAGCTCCCGAGGCTTCCAATCAAAATCACTTTATCCTTAAACGTGCCGGTGGGCACGCGTCCCTCGATGAGATCGCGCGCGTTGATTACGCGAAACGAGGAGTCGAGAACGCCACCCGAATAATTGATCAGCATGTTGGAGCGGTAAACTCCGTCGATCCAACGCGAGAGCTCAGGTCGCGCGAGTTCCGAAATGCGCGTGGCAAGATGAGCCAACCGCGCGTTCGAAGGAAACACTCGGCGGACGGCCCCATCCTCATCAGGCCTGAGGAGCCGAAGGCCCACGTTCGCATTGTCATCCGCGGCGAAGAGCGGCAGCAAGATGCGGCCGGCACTGTCGAGATCCGCGCTCCAAATAATTCGGTGATCGTAGAAGATGGAGTTCGGAATGGAACCGAGCGAAGGTGAACGAACGTTTTCGCCGAAAAAGAAAGTCACCCCCACGGCTCTCGGATCATCTCCAAGAACTTTGGTGAGCATCGTGTTCCACGCACGCTGATTCCAGAAGTAGGCGTCGGTGAAGCTCACGACTTCTTTCAGCGGTCGAAGAACATTTCGCGTCGCCGGGTCGAGTTCGCTCCAGTCTCGCTCGGCCACGTCGATCAGGATGATGTTGGACTCCGCCGCACGGGGTCCGCGAATCTTGAGGCGTAAATCAAAATTATTTGTTTCGTCGTTGTGAAGAAGAACGGCTCCGATCAACCAGCAAAAGAGGGCGCGCGTCCAGAAGGCTTTCGTCCGCCATATGACGAAGCCGTGATACATCAGGAATTTGCGCAGCTCTTCGAGCCGCCGTGAGATCAATTGGAGCATGGTGACGCAATGTAGCAACCGACGGGTGATTGCGCAACGTTTGCGAGGGAGATTTTTCGCGAAAAATCGCGGTGTTTTGCCCTGCCGATCTTTGATAGGCTGACCCGGTGCAAGTCTACCAAGGTATCCGAAATCTCCCTTCGCCGCTCTCGAGTTCCGTTCTCACGATCGGCAATTTTGACGGCGTTCACCTCGGCCACCGTGCGCTCATCGAACGGGTCGTCGCCCGGGCGCAGGAAAAAGGGGTGTCCTCGGCGGTCATGACGTTCGAGCCGCATCCCGTGAAGGTCCTCTACCCGGATCGTCATCTTCACCGGATTTTTGACCTCGATGATCAATGTCATCAACTCGAGCGACTGGGCGTTGATGTCTTGGTGATTGAACCTTTTTCACGGGAGTTTTCGCAGCTCGAACCCGAGCGGTATCTTCTCGAATGGATCTACCGGCCGTTCGTTCCCGAAACCCTCATCGTGGGTTACGATTTTAGCTTCGGTGCCAATCGCCGCGGCTCGATTGATTTCTTGAAAGAACACGCGCCGAATCTGGGTTGTCGCGTGGAAGTCGTGCCCCCGGTGAAGGTCGGCGAGGTCCTTGTTTCTTCCAGCCGTATTCGGCAGGCGCTCGAGGTGGGTGATGTGTCGCTCGCGAATCAACTTCTCGGCCGATCCTTTTATTTGAAGGGCATCGTGGAGCGGGGAGCAGGACGGGGGCGCACGATTGGGGTGCCGACCGCTAACCTGCACACGTCAGCGGAAACTTTACCGGCGCGCGGAGTGTACGCAGCTTGGGCGGAAGTTTGGGGAACTCGATGGAAGGCGGCGGTGAATGTGGGTTGGAACCCAACCTTCGTTTCCGAGAGTGCGGGGCGAGCGTTAAGCGTTGAGGCTCACCTCATCGGCTTTGGTCCCAGTCCTGCCGGTTTGATGCCACCGACGTCAGACGCGAGCACGAATCTTTACGGCGAAACCATTAAGCTCGAGTTTGTTCAGCGGTTGCGGAGCGAGAAGAAATTCGCGTCGCCGGGTGAACTTGTGCAACAGATTCATCTGGACATCGATTCGGCGAGCCGCGCGCTCGAAGGATGATCATGAAAAAGATCAAGTGGATCGAAATCTCCGACGTTGAATCCCGCAGCGCTGGCCGGGCGCGCTTTGAAACGCTGTCTTCGCTCTTAAGCGAGAGCGGAGTCGAAAATGAAATCGTTTTACAGGAGACCACCGGCGAAGATCTTCAAACATCATTGAAGTCAGCGATGGCCGGTTTTGACCAAATTCGAATCAGCGGTTCGATTGGATCAAATGTTCTCGAACATTTCGATAATGTGCCTCTCTCCTCCAAGCAAATCGGAGCCGCCGATGCCCTCGTGAAAGCCGATGGAAAATGGTGGCCAAGGAATTTCTTGTTCGACGGCATTCTTCGCGCCGTCGTCTCCGATGTGAAAAAACTCAATCTCAGTGGCGGCGTTTTTGTCTTCGGCGCGACGACCGAGGCGAGAGCGGCCATCGGGGCTTTTGCTCGCTTGGGTTACCGCAAGTTCTCGATCAGCGATCCTCGAGAGGACATCGGGCAGACTTTCGTCGAACAACTCAAGAAGACGCATTTCGAAGTCCAGTTTCAGTTTATCCCGCGGCATATGATCACCCAGCTTCCGAGCGTTCACTCTGCCGGCATCAACACTCTCGTGAGGGGACACGATGATGGAGCGCTCGAAGAACTCTTCTACTTCAACTTTTTGGAACCGATGGGAGTCTGGCTCGACCTGGCACTCTTCCCATTAAACGAAGCGCTCTCGGAAGAAGCGCGCGCCGTCGGCGCTTTCGTCGAGTCTGGGATCAGCGTCGCGGCTCACACGGACGCGCTCTGGGTGGAAGCTTGCTTTCCCAGCTTTGCACTCGACCGTGAGGCGTACTGCGAGCGCCTTTCGAGTGCTCTCCGCTCGATTAAATAAAGTCGGACTTTCGATCAGTTACACGCGCCCTGGCCAATCGATAAACTGTTGTTGAAGAAAACTAAAGACTTATCAGTGCAGTTCTCGATTCGCCAGGAAGGTGAAAATGTCGGCCGTGAAGAAAGGTCTTGGCGAGCTTCTCGTTCGCGAGAATCTCGTCAACATCACTCAGCTTGAAGAAGCCCGCAAAGAGCAGAAGAACGCGGGCGGCAGACTGAGTTCCGCTCTCGTTCGTTTGGGTCACATCAATGACAAAGAGATGGCCGAGTTCCTCTCTCAGCAGTACTCGGTTCCGTCAATTGATCTCGATTCTTTCGAAGTCGATCAAGAGGCGTTGAAGGCTGTTCCCGCCGACATCTGCGAAAAGCACATGGTGATGCCGGTCTCGAAGGCGGGATCAACCCTGGTCGTTGCGTTTACCGATCCCACGAATATGTTCGTGCGCGATGACATCGCGTTCTTGAGCCGCTGCAAAATCGAAGTCGTGGTCGCCGCCGAGAGCGCGATCTTTAAGGCCATCGAGAAGTACTACAAAAAAGAAAAGCAGGATCTCGGCAAGATCGTGACCGAGATGGAGGGTACCGAAGAGGCGATGAATTTCACCGCCTCTCTCCAGGCGCAGATGATCGACAAGGACGGGGGAGACCTCGGTCCTCTGGTCAAGTTCGTTAACCTCATGTTGAGCGAAGCCATTCGGTTGAAGGCGTCGGATATTCATATTGAGCCTTACGAAAAAAGGCTCCGCGTTCGGTACCGGATTGACGGTCTCTTGTTTGAAAAGGTTCAACCCCCTTCGGGATTGGGCGCGGGTCTCGCGAGCCGTATCAAGATCATGTCTCGCCTCGATATCGCTGAACGTCGCCGTCCGCAGGATGGTCGTCTGAAGGTGAAAACGCAGCAAGGTATGGAAGTCGACTTCCGCGTGAGCGTACTGCCCACTCTCTTCGGCGAGAAGATCGTTATGCGTCTTCTCGATAAATCGAACTTGCAGCTCGACATGAGTCAGCTCGGTTTCGAGCGCGAAGAGCTCGAGATGTTTAAAGAGAAGATCATGGAGCCGCAGGGGCTCGTTCTCGTCACGGGCCCGACGGGTTCCGGTAAGACGACAACCCTCTATTCGGCTCTCTCGACCGTGAATGATCCGCAAATCAATATCTCGACGGCTGAAGATCCCGTTGAATTCAACTTGGACGGCATCAACCAGGTTCAAGTGAATCCCGATATTGATTTCACGTTCGCCGAGGCCCTCCGCTCGTTCCTTCGTCAGGATCCCGACGTCATCCTCGTCGGTGAGATCCGTGACCTTGAGACCGCCGAAGTTGCATTTAAGGCGGCTTCGACCGGTCACTTGGTTTTGAGCACACTGCACACGAACGATGCTCCTTCGACGATGTCGCGTCTTCTCGATATGGGCGTTCAACCTTATTTGATTACTTCGACGGTCTCGATGGTTCTTGCCCAGCGTCTCGCGGGTAAAATCTGCGTGAAGTGTAAGGCTCCCCACAACGTTGAAGACGAAGTCTTGATCATGGCGGGAGTGAAACCGGAAGTCGTGAAGGAATTCAAAGTCATGAAGGGCGAAGGCTGTTCGACCTGCAACGGCACCGGTATTAAGGGCCGTATCGCCGTCTACGAAATGATGACGATGACCAATCCTCTGCGCGAAATCATCTTGAAGAGTGGTTCTCCTGTCGAAATCAAAGCAGCTGCGATTCGCGGCGGAATGCGTTCGCTTCGGCAAGCCGCACTTCTCAAAATGAAAGCCGGCTTGATTTCGCTCCTGCAGCTGCTCAAGTTCGCCACAGATCAGGGTGCATCCGATTTGCATCTCGTGGCCGGCTGTCAGCCTGCTCTCAGGGTGAACGGCCGAATCGTTCGAGTGAAAACCGAGCCAATGGCGAAGGAGCAGACGCGAAAGCTCTGCTACTCCGTTTTAAGTGACGCACAGAAATCGCGTTTCGAAGAAACGCACGAACTCGACTTTAGCTTCGATGTGAAAAACCTCGCGCGGTTTCGTGCGAACTACTTTTTCCAGAAGAATTCGGTTTCGGGCGTTTTCCGTCGCGTTCCGATGACGATCCCGAAGTTTCAGGATCTGGGATTGCCCCAGGCGATCGCTGATCTCTGTAATCTTCCGTACGGGCTGGTCCTCGTGACGGGGCCGACGGGTTCCGGAAAATCGACGACCATCGCGTCGATGATCGATAAAATTAATACGGAACGCTTCGGGCACATCATCACGCTCGAAGACCC
>SXSP01000049.1 GCA_005792225.1 Bdellovibrionales bacterium
GACTCGCCCCGAGGCACCAAACAACGGTGAGTCTCTCAAACGCGATCGGGCCGGCGGTCATCGAATTGAAAGAAACGATTTGGTCCCCTTACATCGATAAAGATTTAGCCAACGTCACTCACGAACTCTCAGGATGGCAGACGACTGACCTCAACATTCGCACACTGGGAATGACGGATTGGGAAATCCGGGGCGGCATCCTCAACCTCTTCGATCGTTCCCGCGAACTCACCTACGGGTACCCAGAGGAGCAGCGCCGGTTCTATCTCTCCGCGCTCCGGTTTTTCTAGTGAATGAGCTGTTCAATTTTGCGGATTTACAATCTATAGCTCTGTCCAATCGATAAGAAGACATCTGGCGGTCTCCGACTTTGATTTAGGAACTCGATCCGAGACTTCCTCTATGATGGCGAGGAGCTGATTGCGAATCTGCTTTGCAAGCTCGACAGACAAAGACATAGGAGCTGTATAAACAAGGTCACCTTTTGCTCGTGTTCTCAGATATTCAGCTGATCGGATTCTCCAGTTCCTATGATGATGCTCAGAAAACGGCGATGTGTTAGAGACGTGCGAGAAGGACACGCCTTCTACGAGTTTCCCACTCTTCTTCTTCAGCATCCCGGCACTCAGAAGAAACTCAACTGTATCCGCGACAGTTGCCGTTTCAATTCTGAGCCTCTCTGCTAGCGAATCGAAATCACCGTAAAGACCCGTTGCGGCCAAATTTCGAATAGCGGCAGGAATCCAGGAAGAATAAAAGCGTGCCGCGACCTCTGGACTCAGAGTCTTTTCGTTCGTTATCCGGCGTCCAACCGCCGATCTCGCCTCTCTCGCTTCCGAAATCTGCTGCTCAAATTCCTCGCGCAATACGACAGAAGCGGCTCGAGCCTTGCTCACCAGAAGGAGAAAAAAACGAACTTGGGCGCCACGTAGTCCCATGAATGAAGCGAGGTTCATGGCATGCTCTAAACCGAGCTGCCTTTCGCCGTTAAAGATTTGACTCACGAGCGTAGTCGAGAGACCTAACGATCCTGCGATCTTGCGGTACTCTCCTCGTCCTTGGTGAGGTCGGGCGTCAATCCACGCTCGCACAAATGCCTTATAGTCATTGAATTCATAAACGGAGGGTTTCGTCATTTGCATTTAGTTAAAGATCACGCGTAACTTTTTGCAAATTAAATCTATTTTCGAATGATTTGAAATGCTCCACTCATGAGCATGGAGGGACTATGAAAATACTCAATCAGACATATTTGACTTCAGCTTTTGTTCTTCTGATTACCTCAGCCGCTCATGGTGGAACGCTCGATAGTGGCGGCGGATCAGCTGTTGTTTGCCGAAGCTCCGATGGAGCGATTCAATCCGCGGAAACGCTAGACTTATATGAAGCCCGCATAATGTACGGACGAGAAATGAGTCGCAGATCTCAGTCGGTCGCGGAAATCGTGGACGTGAGCTTGAGCGCACTCCAAGATGAGGCTAGGTTTGGACTAAAATCGAATGCAATTTGGTTGCTGCAAAACCTTCGTTTGCTCCCACCCGGCACGCGTCCTAAAGCAACTGATGATGTCATCGAATCCGTGGTTCCAGGCCATTGCAAAATCGAAACGCTCGCTAATTTCGTAAATTGGGATTCAGTTCTCATCGACTCCGAAATTTGGTCCAAGCTTGATAATCTGAATCGAGCGGCCCTTGTTGCTCACGAGGTGCTGTATCAACACGACCGTGTCACCCGAGGGGCCCAAGATTCTAGACGAACGCGTTTTCTTGTTGGACAGATTTTCAGCGAAGGCGTTCTTTCGCAGCCTATTATGGATGAAATTCCGGCGCGGACTGCGGTCTGCGAAAGCTCAGGCGTTGGCGGCATCGATGAGACCGGAACGCCAGTAAACCGATTTATTGCAACCGTCGTTAACGGTCAAATCCGACTTCAGTTTGCTCGACTGGGCGGAAAGCACCTTTTCTCGAAAACGTATATCGACACTCAGATACCCGCGCCCTCGGTGCCTGGAAATAGTTGGTGGTATGGACAAAATGTTTACCAACGGGTCACCAGCCTGCTCGAGTTTCCTGACTTCATTCGTCTTCACGAAGGTGAGCAGGAATGCAAAGAGATCCCTGGAAGTCGCGGAGGTGCAAAATGCAAATACTCACTCCTTTTGACCACTCACTCGAGTATCGACGCACGAACGACCGCGACCAAAATTAAATGCACGGATCTGTGGCCATCTCATTAAGACTTCAGCTCGTGGGCCGATCTCTTTGAGGGGCTACCGGTCGCTGACCAATCCCGTGACACTACTGTAAATCCGACAGGCCGCCGTGCCTCCTCCGCCACCCTCGGCTCTCTTGGGGGTGGCCCGGGAATTGATAATTCTCCATGCGGACTTCCCTCACAGCGAGGCTCTCATGGCAATTTTAGATGAACGAGACTTAAAACAACGCTCCATCGGCTGCATCGGCTTTTCGCTGATCGCGCATGCGGGCCTCATGGGCGTTTTGATGCTTTCCCCGCAAAAGCCGGCCCAAGACCCGGGCGGGCAAAACGGAAATGGCGAAGTCGCTTACCTCAATGTGGAAGGCGACCCGGGTTCCGGTGCGTCGGCCCCCACGCAACCGAACGGATCACCCAACGAAATGATGGTCGCATCGGCCAATGATCCTTCGGCTGTCGCTCTTCCGGAGAAACCGCCGGAAGTACCAGAAAGGCCAGAAAAAAAGCCAGAAAAACAGATAGTCGCGCCCGCTCCGACACCGGCTCCGGCTCCGCCGCCGCCGCCCCCACCGCAAGAACTTCCGGCGAAAAAAGCCGTTCAACCAAAGCCGCTTCCGAAAAAAGCGGTCGCGAAAAAAGCGGCTCCCGCAAAAGCCGCCGTTGTGGCCGCCGAAAATGGAGACGTCGAAACCAAGGCCGAAGAGCAACTCTCGGACGAGGAGAAGGATCAATCCTTTATGCCTCTTCCTGAGAAAAACTCGGCCGAGCAGGGCGAGCAAGTTGAGGAAGCTCCTCAACCCATCGTCGCCACTCACGAGAGCACTTCATCGCAAGCGGAACCTGCAAAAGAAAAAGAAGCGGCCCCGGTCTCGGCTCCGGCTCCGGCCCCCGCGCCGACGGCCGCACCTGTCGCCGCACCGGCCCCCGTGGCTTCCGCTACTCCCGTAAAAGCTGCCGCAGCTTCGAGCGTTCCGGCGGAAGCATCGTCGACGGCCGGAACTTCTTCGGGCTCGACGATGAGCGCGAATGCACAGGGTGAAGGTCAAGGAGCCGCGGCTCAAGGAAAGGGTGCGAACGCCCTCGGTCAGGGCGTGGGTGCCGTCGCGGGCGCGCCATCCGGTCCGATTCGTGACGAATCAAAACTTGTTCCCCGCCCCGGCAATAAACAATTTAAGTATCCCTACCAGGAGCGCTTCAGCAACAAGCCGGGTGAGGTTCGCACCGCAACGGTCATCGGCCGAGTCACGCAAGACGGTTCCGTTGTTGATGTTTATGTCGAGAAGTCTTCAGGCTCAAAGGCGATGGACAAAGAGGCGCTCGAAACGTTCAGGCTCTGGAAATATATGCCGGGCCAAGAAGGTCTCGTTCGCAAGCCCGTGAATTTCGTCTTAGCGGGCGAAGCGCAAGAAGCAAAGGCCACTCTTGGTCGCGACAAAGCGGTCAAACCGCAATAAGAATTAGAGACAATGAGCAGAAATACGAAAAGCCGACCTTTCAAGGGGTCGGCTTTCGTTTTTAACACGCGAGCGGTGTCGACTTACTTATCGCCGAAGAGAGCCTTCGCGGACTTAGTCGAACCTTTCGTGCGGAGAGCAGCTTTGCGTTTTGCGCCACGTTTTTGTGCTTTGCGTGCGCGGATAGTTTCAGTGCGTTGAGTTTTAGAAGCCATGGCTCCCCCTTTGGAACAATTTGCGGAAAACTTGAGCTATCAAAATGGAAGCCACA
Organism: Bdellovibrionales bacterium; assembly: GCA_005792225.1. Lineage (GTDB taxonomy): Bacteria > Bdellovibrionota > Bdellovibrionia > Bdellovibrionales > JAMPXM01 > SXSP01. The sequence continues at coordinate 3,940 of SXSP01000049.1, forward strand.
AGTCAAACAGATGCCGGTAGCTATCGGCCACCCTTACGTCCTTTTGAAAAGTATAATCAAAACTGAGCTTTGGACCCTTATATCCGAGGCCTGCCGTAAAGAACGTGCGGTCCTCGGTTTCCTTGAAGAGCCCACCGACCCGCATCGCGAAATCCGGGCGGAAATAGGAATCGATTCCAACCATGACGTCGGTTCGACGACCCGGATTGAACTTATCCGGGCGAACCAAATCCAATCGGAAGTGAAGGATCTTTTGGATGATCAAATTCGAGCCGAGCGCGAATGTCGGAACAACCCTGACACTCTCGGGAACGGAATCGCTCGCCGGAACGATGTCGTAAGCAACGATCCCGATCCCTAAAAAATCGAGCGGAGTTACGAGAAGCCCCAGGTGTCCGTTGTATTGAACATGGTCTTGCCCCGAGCTGAGTTCGTCGCTTCGCCGATGGGCCGAAACTCCGAACGCGATTCTCTCGCCCATCAATTCGGCCAGCGAGAGTTGAATATCCGATTGCGTGTTCTTAACTCCGCCCCGGAGCGGCTCGACCGTGCGGCGAACGTAAGAAAGAGCCCCGGGGAAAGAGGCCCCTTCGCTCCCGTCGGATGCGAGAATGCTCCACTGCTTGAAGTCCCCATCTTTATCGTGGTGACCGAGGCCGTAACTCCCGCTGATGTTGTACGTATTTAAGTGCGCGACCGATGCTGGATTCAATAGTCCCGCTTCGCTGGGATCAAGTGCCGCGCGGCCCGCGCCTCCGGTCGCCGAAGAAATCGGTCCGGTAAAAAACTGCGCGCGAGCCTGAACACCGGCGAGGAGAACGGCGAAAATCAAGATGAGCGTTTTCATGCAAACTATGAGAACGCACTCAAGCGGCGGCCGTCAACTGGACCACTCGGTTAATACGGCTCAGTGGATGCGGGTTAATTGGAACGATAGCAGATGCTGGCGTAAGCCATGCACGCCATGTTCGCGTCGACGGTCGCGTTGTTGGTCGCGGGATTCGGCGTGCACTCGCGAGCCAGATCGTACTGAATGTACTTGTAGTCGCCGTAGCATCCTCTCCCGTTTTTCTTGGGCACGATGCACATCTTCGACATGTCGATATACCAATCCTCATGTTTCAAGATATTGCGGGCGAGTTTCAAGTCTTTGGCAGGAACGGCAGGGTCCGCGTTCATGGCGCAACCAAAAGTTGCCGCGTCTTCCGCACGAATGATCTTGAAGCGAAGTCCGCAATTCCACGTCCCCTGGCGATCCGAGAGGTCCGAATAGTCCTGCTCGGTGACCGCCTGGAGAACGTTCGATGGATAGCTGGAATGCGAGTTCGGAATTTTCGTGAACCGCAAATGATAGCCGCGCCCGTACACGTTGCGATTCGGGTTCACGTTTGAACCCTCAAACACCGTCCCGTGCGAACGGGCGGCGTGTTCGTTCGAGCCAGTCGAGGCCATATCCGTGAAAGTTAAACCGAGTGAATAGTTATCCTGGTTGAGCCCCGAACGAACGGATTCCGCCATCGTTTCACTCTCGGTGAAGTAGATGGAAGCCTCCATGCGCGAGCCGTAAACCGAACCGTTGGTGAGATAACGGAGGCGTCGGCCTGGCGGCAATTCGACGAGCGCCTTGCTGATGCCGGTCGGACCCAGCTCTTCTAGTAGATTCTGAAAGTCTTCGTTCGATTTCGCCGCGCCGGAGGACGAAACGACGGCCTGAAGATTCCCTGAACCGCGAATCGCGAGCTGCATGACGGTTGCGGCATTTGCCTTGCTCTCCGCAAGGATTCCCCAACGACCATCGGGCGTTTTTGACGAGACGTAATTGAGATAGGTGTCGGTTAAACGGAGCCCGCCGTTGTCATCGGTGAGTCCGAGCGTATCGCGATTGTCGTAGGCACCGGCGCGGTAGCTAAAATAAGCGCTCGTATCAAACGAGCCGACGGCTACCGACGAGCAAGACATATAGCCAATTTGATTGAGCTTCGCATCGTAGGCGAAATCGAGTCGATCCGCCTCCGATTTCAAATTCGTTTCGTCAGGGATTCCTGGCTGCGTGCAGTTCTGAAACACGAGCAAGCAGCTGAGGCTTCCGACTAATAATGCGAATAGAGGGGCTTTTTTCATCCGCGAGACTCCGAACAGCTGTGCGTCATGTACTCTATCGGATCATTTTGATCGGATCTTTCGTCCCTCACGAGAAATTCTCGGAGCCACGTCTCGTTTTGAAACAAAACATTCGTCAGAACGATTTTAATTTATGTCCACAAGCACTTGGCCATCCTGAGGGAATGTTGCCATCATCTGGGAGCTATGGCTTTGTTACTCAACTGGAGTTGAACGATGGCATCAAAAGTCAGAAAAGCAATTATCCCTGCCGCTGGTCTTGGAACACGCTTCCTCCCAGCCACGAAATCTGTCCCCAAAGAAATGCTGCCCATTGTCGACCGCCCCAGCCTCCTCTACATCGTAGAAGAAGCCGTTCGGGCCGGAATCGAGGACATCATTTTGATTCAGGGTCGGCAAAAGACCGCGATCGAAGACTTCTTCGATGTGAGCTACGAACTCGAGGACAAACTTGAGCGCGACGGAAAGACCGCGATGGTCGAGAACCTCCGCCGCATCCGCTCGCTGGCGAACATCATCAGCATCCGCCAAAAACAACCGCTCGGACTCGGGCACGCGGTCCTCTGCGGCCGCCCGATCGTCGGTGACGAACCGTTCGCGGTTCTCCTCGGCGACGAAATCATGATCGCGCGTGAAGACCAGGAAACAACGACCAAAACCCTGACCCGCCACTTCGAATCCACAGGTCTTTCCACGGTCGCGATGATGGAAGTCCCCGAAAGCGAAGTCTCGAAGTACGGAATCGTCGAGGGAGAGAAAAACTCAGACGGCACCCTCCGGGTCCGCAACGTCATCGAAAAGCCCGGTAAGGATCAAACGAAGAGCCGTTCGGCACTTCCTGGAAGATATGTTTTCAGCGGCGAGATTTTCCAGTATCTTCAGGACACCAAGCCCGGAAAGAACGGTGAAATCCAGCTGACCGATGCGATGACTCAGTTGGCGCACGGCTCGGGCTTATTGGCGAGCGGATTCGAGGCAAGGCGCTACGATGCCGGCGATAAACTCGGGTTCCTGCAAGCCAACATTGAAATGGCTCTGGAACACCCGGAGCTCGCAAGTTCACTCCGCCAGTATTTAAAGGGGCTTGCGCAAAAACTCTGAGAAATCCTCGGAGAACAAAAAAGGGAGCCTGACGATGATCAACCAAAGAACCAACCCCATCACTCGTCAGGTTTCATTCGCTCTTCTCGCCCTCGTTGCCTTCGCCTCCTCGATCGCGGAAGCCTACATCCCTCACAGTCACACGATCGTCGGCCGTCTTGTTCGCAATAATGGAAAGGGCACGTACGTCATCGAACAAGAGGTTCAGTTCCGCACGGCGGGCGATCCGCTGACCCTCCGCGAGCGTTGGGTCGTTGAAAATGGCGAAACCATGCGCCTACTCGTGAGCTCACCATCCAAAGCCGGGGGCGAACCCGTTTACTTCGAGGCCAGTTATTCCGGCGGAAGAAAATCCGCACCCGATGCTTTCACGCTTCAACCCGCGAAGTCCGCGACGTTGAGCCCGGAATTCGCAGAAGGGC
>SXSP01000481.1 GCA_005792225.1 Bdellovibrionales bacterium
AATTCCTTCGGAGATTCCCAGAACCTCTTGAGGCAGGGCCGGGTTTGTGCGGCAAATCCGGTCTCTCGAACGAGGAAAATCTTGCCGTTTTCCGACTGACGTCGGGCTGATCCGCCTGTTAGAGTGCCGCTCGTGATGAACGGATTAGACGCGGATCAGTTGCAGTATCTCCAGGATGTCCTGGGCATTTCTTCGGTGGTGTTGCCAGAGGCAGCACCGGGCGTTGCGAGTGTGGCCGCCAGTTTCAACGCGGCTCCGGCAACCTTGCAGGCAAGGACGCGGGGTTCAGTCGGCAATGCGCGGCTGATTGCGGTCTGGGGTCGTCTCGATGGCTCGGGCGAAGCCGAGATCCTCGCGGAGAAAATGGTTTCCGCGATGAAAGTTCAACCGGCGGAGGTCGTTTGGATCGACTGGGACTCCGGGGGTGAGGGAGAACTTCCGCAGGATGTTCTGGATCTCCTCGAGTCGGCGGCCCCTCGACCGATCCTCGTCTTTGGTGAGGCGACGGCGAAACGTCTTCTCCCGATTCAACCTCAAATCGGTCGATGGCTGGATTATAAGAATAGCAGGTACATGATCACTCTCTCTCCTGAGGAGCTTCTCTCTTCGGCGGAGAAAAAGAAGACGGCATGGGCACATCTGCAAATCGTTATGAAAGAGCTCTGATTTCAACTCTCACATTCTTCTCGCTTTTGATTGGCGGTCTTGCGCTTGCGCAAACGTCTGAAGTGCCTTCGTGTACGTTAAGCGTTCCGATCGAAGGCGCGATCTCTCCCGCAACTCTTGACCTCTTCTCTCGCGCTCAAGAGGAGGCGAAGAAACGCGGCTGCGTATCAATTCTGGTTCGGCTCAACACACCCGGCGGCTCGCTCTCAAGTGCGCGTTCGATCGTCGAAAAAATTCTCGCCTCCGAAATTCCCGTGCTCTGTTTAGTGAGTCCCGCAGGAGGACACGCGGGGAGTGCGGGTGCATTTATTCTCCTTGCGTGCCACGTGAACGGGGCGATGCCGGGCACGAACATCGGCGCCGCGACTCCGATTGCCTCAACCGGGCAATCGCTAACAAAAGATCTCCGGGAGAAAGTGATACAAGATACGGTCAGTTGGACTTTAAGCCTCGCAAAACTACGCGGGCGAAGTACGGCGTTTGCCGAGTCGATTGTCACGCGAGCTCAAGCGTATGACGCGGTGGAAGCGGCCCGCATCGGCGCCATCGATACGGTTGTCGATGAGGTTTCGCAGTTCCTCGATTTTGCTCAAGGGCGCCCGGTGACGATGGTGGGGCAAGTGCGCCAGTCAGTCGCGACGGGTGCGATCACTCTTTATGAGCCTGACCTCCGGGCGCGTTTACTTCAAGTTCTCACGGATCCTGAACTCGCGTACGTGATTTTCATGCTGAGCCTCGGACTCATCTATTTCGAGTTTACCCATCCCGGAGCGATTGCGCCCGGCGTGGCCGGCGCGATCGGTTTGATCATCTCGCTCATCGCGTTTCAACACTTAGATGTCTGGTGGGGCGGAGTCGCGTTCATCGCTTCGGGTCTTGGGCTCATATTGCTGGAGGCTTTTTTGCCGAGCTTCGGTGCTCTCGGAATCGGAGGCATCATCGCGCTAGCCGTTGGCTCTGTTCTCTTGTTTCCGCCGGGATCGCCGGGGCTTCCCGTCTGGTTGGTAGTTGCGACCACCGGAATTCTCGGGGCGTTGATGCTCGCCCTCGCGGTCCTCGCGTTTCGAACGCGGCGAATGCAGCGCGCGGCCGCAGGCCATCGGCTCGAGGGGTCGCGCGGTCGGGTGATGAGCCTCGAAGCTCCCTCGCTTCGCCGGGGAATGGTGGAGGTCGGTGGCGAACTCTGGAAATTTCAAAGCAGCGAAGACTTACGATCCGGTGACGGCGTTCTCGTGCTCTCGCAGGAACAACTGATCTTGAAGGTCAAAAAGGAGACGTGATGGGTGCATTGTTTGTGATCTTGGTTCCGATCGTCGCGATGATCTTGTTCTCGACGGTCAAAATCCTTTCGGAGTGGGAAAAAGGTGTTGTCCTGAGGCTCGGTCGTTCCGTCGGCGTGAGGGGCCCCGGACTCATCGTTTTGATTCCATTTATCGAGCGGATCTACAAAGTCGATTTACGTACGGTGACGATGGAAGTTCCCGTGCAGGACATCATCACCAAAGACAACGTCAGTATGCGGGTGAGCGCGGTGATTTATTTCCGCGTGGTGGAGCCCGAACAGGCGGTGACGAAGGTTGCTGACTATTACTTCGCGACAAGTCAGCTCGCGCAGACGACGCTTCGCTCGGTGATGGGTCAATTCCAGATGGACGATATCCTCGAACATCGCGATCGCATCAATCTTCGTCTGCAGGAGATCATCGATCGTCAGACGGAGCCCTGGGGTATCAAGGTGACGTTGGTCGAGGTGAAGAACATCGATCTTCCGAAAGAAATGCAATCGGCAATGGCGCGCCAAGCGGAGGCGGAGCGCGAACGCCGGGCGAAGGTCATAAGTGCTGAAGGGGAGCTTCAGCGCGCGGAAAAACTCGCGGAAGCTTCAAAGAAGCTCGCAGAGTCGCCATCCGCGCTTCAGCTCGCGTATTTGCAAACGTTGACGGAGATTTCAAACGAGGGAACGCGGACGGTGATCGTGCCTCTTCCGATTGACCTCGTGCGCCCGTTCCTCGCTAGCGAAAAGGTTTGATCTCAATCCCGATTGCTGGTGCAATTTCCCTTACCGGAAGAGAGCATGAAGCTCTTTAGCCTCTGACCTATGTCGAGGGAGAAGGCATGCAGCCATGGAAGGCGCTGCGGCTCGCGTTTGCGGCCGCGCTTATTTTTTCGCACACTTCGCTCTCTCGCGCTCATGCCACTCATTCGGCGACTGATTCTGACATTCGCGTTCGCGTTGACCGCGTCTCACGTGCGTTCACCCTCACGGGAATGGGGCTTCGTTATCCCGGCTCTCCCGTTTCTGTGAACTTGGGATTTCGCGCGCTACGCGTGAGCTGGACGAAAGCTCCTCGTGCCTCTTATTACCAATGGATCATCGAAGATCGTGATTCTGGTGAACTCCTCGCAAGATTTCATTCGCGGAAGCTCGAGATCGCCGGCATGAGTATGCGGGTGAACTTGCGTTCGGTTCCCGATCGGCTCACGTTCTTTCCCGTACGTGCGGGAGCCGATCTCGTCGCCACGATGGATATTGAATCTTACCTCAAAGGGGTTCTCCCCAGCGAGATGCCGGCGAAGTGGCCGCTTGAATCTCTCAAGGCTCAGGCCGTGGCGGCGAGGTCTTACGCTCTCTACAAAAAGAGTTTACGCGGGAAGAACCATTATGATGTTGAATCCGACGTAATGGATCAAGTCTTCGTCAATCCCTTGGGCGTTAGCCGCGCGGATTCAAAAACGGCGAACATTGAGCGCGCACTCCGTGAAACCCGCGGCGTTGTTCTCGTAGATCGGCTAAATCAGCCGCTTCCTTCCTATTTCCATGCCGATTGCGGTGGGCGAACCGAAGAGGCGCAGAATGTATGGGGTGGAGGAGAGAAGACGGGAACGGCGATCGACGAGTCCTGCCCGCTCAACCCCGCGGCGAAGTGGCGGGTGAGCCTCGCAACGAGAGAAATCGCGAACCGTCTTCGCCCGGGGGCGAGACTGGCAGCAATGGAAATTCTTGAGCGTTCGGAGTCAGGCCGAGTGGCGCGCTTGAAATTCCGTTGGGCTGACGACGAAGAAACGGTGCTCACGGGCCACGAGTTCCGCATGTCCTTGGGTCACGAGCGAATCAAGAGCACGAACTTCGATTTCGTGAAACAGGGGAGTCAGTTCGAAATTTCGGGGCAGGGGTTCGGGCACGGAGCGGGGCTTTGTCAGTGGGGCGCAAAGAAGATGGCGATGAAGGGAAGCGATTATCTCGAAATCCTTCAGCATTACTATCCGAAGGCGAGTCTTAAAGAGCCAGCACGACTTTGAGCACGAAGAACATCACGACGCTGACCACGAAAATTCCACCGATATTCATTGAAAAACCACTCCGTTCATTTCGGCCAGGGCAACGGTCCAGGCCAGATATGCGTCTATGATCGGAACGTTTCCTTTTGAACTTGAGCGGGAAACGAAGAAATTCCGCCGATTTCCGCCGCCCGCGCGGTTTTGACAGGCCATCAATAAGACTTATTTGGTCGGCCTGGCTCCTGTCTAAAGACCAGTCGAATTGACACCCCGAAAGTTCCCTTGAACGTCACACCGTCAGCAATTCACGTCACCGTGGAGCCCTTACAGGGGCGTCTCATTCTGAGACGCTTCGTAAATTCCTCGCGAAATCCAGCCGTTGCGAATTTCGACTTTTGGCGGATGTCCCGGCATGAGACTGGCAATGACCATGAAATAGCTACGCGTGAAGGGTGTAGGAAAGATAACCAAGGGTGAGATTATGAAACCGTTCCTTAAAATTATGATTGCGGCGATCATGCTGACCGCAGTTGGCTGCGCCAAAGAAAGCGGTGGCGGCGACGGAGCGAGCATCCCCGGAAGTTGCACGAGCCGTTGCGATGGCGGCACGACTCCTCCTCCCGGAACCGGTACCGGCAATGATCCGACTCAGACCGGGTACTATACGGGTTCCACGGCGCAGGTGACGAACTACTCGGGCCTCGGAGCCTTTTTCTACCGCTCGATGCCGCAGAGACCGACAAACGTTCGTGTGAACATCGACATGGCTCGCGCGAAGGATTCGATCATCATCAGTTACGTCGATGCGGCGACCAACCGACTCGTCGAAGCGGGTCTCGGTACCATGCACCCTTACTCCGGTATTCAAGATGGCTCGTACAACAACTGGTATCAGGAAAACGGTCGTTGG
>SXSP01000482.1 GCA_005792225.1 Bdellovibrionales bacterium
CCTCAACGTCGCATCGACGGCGGCATTCCAGCCGGGCCCGCGCATGGCCGTTTACTTCGCAACCAAGGCTTACGTTCTCTCGTTCACGGAGGCCGTTGCCCACGAACTCAAAGGATCTGGCGTGACGCTCACGGCCCTTTGTCCAGGCCCCACCTCATCGAACTTCGTGGAGGCGGCGCAAATCACGACCGAGAAAATCTTTAACTCGGGAACGATGCCGACCGCCGAGGAAGTTGCTCGGTACGGCTATCAGTCGGTTATGGCGGGAAAGACCGTCGCGATCCACGGCTGGATGAACTTAGTCCTCGCACAATCCAATCGCCTCACGCCGAGACGTTGGGTGCGGGCGATTACCGGTTGGCTTCTCCGAGCCTAAGGTCGAGGAACTCAAGAAGCGCGCGAATTCCGTCGAAAAGTGGGGCATGAAAGCCTTCGTTCTTTCGATTTTGACTGCTGGCGTGGCCTCGAGCGCGGTGGCGGAGCCATGGGCTCAGCACGCTTCGCGCCTGCCGACGCTCGCTAAAAAAATCGAAGACAACGAAAAAGAAATCAAGAGCCTCATTGAACAGAAGAATCACACCGAGAATCCCTCGGCCCTTCACGACATCGTCCGTTCTCTCGCGGAGAAACATAAGACCCTCGCGGAGACGAGCGCGGAGTACGAGACCGAACGTCTTCACGTGCGCTTTAAGCATCCCGATCGCGCGGCTGTCGTTGATCGTCAATACGTGCACTATAAACTAAAAACGATTGATGAGCTCGCGAACGAAGTCGGTCTCGATGGACGGCTGGACCGGTTGAAAGCGAAGGTCATCGCCACATTCCCCACGCCAGCACCGGTCGAGAAAACGAAATCCGACACGTCTCGCAAACCCGCGGCGGTTGATGACGAAGACGCGCCTGAACGCATCCATCTTGAAAAGTAGTTAATCGACGGGCTCGAATTCGGGGGCTCGCTTCGACTTCTCTCGTTGTGAGCGCTGATAGTGGTCGGTGCCGTACATTGAGTCTTTCAAGCGAAGGTCGAGATCATCAGGTTTTGCACGTTCAGATTTCGATTGAAGCTTGATGATTCCGACTTCTTCCTCGTAGCGAGCTTTTTCCGCTTCTTCTCGCTCCCGATCTTCTTTGAGAACTTGCTCATTGATCTTGTCTTGTTCTTCAGCCGACATTGGCGGAGTGACGCGGCCTCCAACATACACCGCTCGGCCGAATTCAAAGTGGACCTCGCGAATTTGATCCGCGCCATCGTCGCTGCGGTAGAGATACAGCCAGCGATCTTTTCCCTGGTAGCGCATTTTCTTTAATGGCCCGCCGGCGAGTTCGAGTACCGTCGACTTGTCCATCCCGACCCGCACGGCTTCAAAGCGTCTGTGGGGAGCCGTTTGGCAAGACACCAAAATCGTCGCGAAGAGCATCCAATAAAACTGAATGAGAAGACTTCTGGCCATCGATCCCTCGTAGGTCTCCAGTATAACCCGTCCTCTCGAGTCGCAAAAAACGAAATGATTGCGAGATCTAAGGGCTGTCTGGCTCATGGGCAGGCGTTCAGACCGTCAACGCCCATGAGAGGGGGATCACATAGAGAGATGAGAAAACCGAACAAGAGCGAGTCTCAATTTGAGACGGGTTCGGTGGGCAAGCGCCGCTTCAGAATTTTGCCGCTGTCTCCCTTGGGAAGGTCATTCATGAACTCCACCCACTTCGGGATCTTGTACTTAGCAAGGTTGCCCGCGCAAAACTTCAAGACATCATCGGCGGTCAAAGAGTGGCCCGCGTGAAGAGAAATGAACACCTTGCCGACTTCGCCCCATTTGGCATCAGGGACGCCAATCACGGCGACTTCACGAATCGCCGGGTGCTGACTCAAGTATCTCTCAATCTCAACCGGGTAGACATTTTCCCCGCCGCTGATGAACATGTCTTTTTTGCGGCCGGCGACGTAAAAATAACCTTCATCATCTTTTCGGACTAAATCACCGGTATGGAGCCAGCCATCGCGAATGGTATGCGCCGTCGCTTCGGGATTTCTCCAGTAACCCGGAGTGCACACGGGACCGCGGAGAACGAGCTCTCCAATCTCACCCGTCGCGACCTCCCGGCCCGAATCATCGACAACTCGCGCTTCGATGTAGAAGTTTGGAAATCCAATTGACCCGATTTTGCGAACCGAATCTTCCTCATTGAGTGAGAAAACGTTGGGGCCAAATTCAGTCAGACCGTATCCCTGACGAATCGGAACACCTTTTTTCTCCCAAGTTTTGATGAGTTCGATTGGCATCGGTTCGCCGCCGACGATGGCGTAGCGCACGCTCGAAAGGTCCACGCTCTCAAATCCCGGAGAACGATTCATCATATCCATTGTCGTGGGAACACCGAAGAGTACGGTCACGCGCTCGCGTTCGCACAGCTCTAGCACTCGAGCCGCGTCGAACTTCTTCATCAACACGGTCCGTGCACCACGGTGAACAAATGGCGTCACGAGGACGTTCCATCCTCCCGTATGAAAGAACGGTAGGAATCCCACCGCGACGTCGTTCTGGCTTAAGTTCAATCGCAGTGTTGTGTTGATCGAGTTCCAGTGGAGCATCCGGTTCGAGACAATGGCACCCTTTGGTGCGCCGGTCGTTCCAGACGTGTAGAGGATCATGCAGGGAGACTCGAATTCGCCCTCGAATGGAAGATCTTTATCTTCAGTAGAGTTAGCGCAAAATTTCGAAAGTTCCTCGAACTCCCACCGTTTATCGGGAATGGCCGAGACATCCGCGGCTTTCACCACATCGGTAAACTGGTTTTGGTGAATCAGGAGGCTTGCGCCGCTGTCTCCGAGAACGTGGGAGATCTCGCGAGCCGTCAGCCGATAGTTGATCGGTACGAGCACCGCGCCCAAGCGCTGGACCGCAAAGAAGAGCGGAAGATATTCGATCTCGTTGGTCGCGAGGACGGCAACGCGATCGCCCGTCTTGATTTCGAACGAAGTGCGCAGATGAAACGCGAGATGCCGACTCAAGCGATAGAGATGCGAATACGAATACTCAACCTTTGAGTCCGCATCCTTGAACGCCACGGAATTCGGGGCGTACCGGTTCCATTGCTTGAGCCAGTCCATTTCGATCATCAAGTATCGTAGCTCCAGCGAAGCGCCATCGCGGCCATCGACATTCCGCCGCCCGATCCGAGAACCATGACGAGATCACCCTTTTTAAGTTTGTGAGCGCGAGCCGCGTCTGCGATCGCCATCGGGATGCAGGCACTGCCGGTGTAGCCATAGCGATCCATGATGTTGTGGGCTTTCTCCAAAGGCGCGCCGATTCTGTTCATCGCCTCGACGATCGAGTTCACGTTGATTTGCGTGTAAAAGAAGTGGCTCACGTTACCAACGCGCGCGTTCACGCGATCGAGGATTAAATTCGTAAGAAGGGGCCACTGAATTCCGTTCGTCTCGGGAGGAATTCTCTTCGTGAACTGAAGAAGGTGTTGGCGAGCGGCTACAGTCGTATCCGAGATGGGGAAGCGCGTTCCGCCAGCGTAAATTCCCATGTAGTCGTGGTATTGACCTTCAGTCGCGAGATGGGATGCCAGCACGCCAAATTCATTCGAAGGAGCACGTTGAACGATCGCGGCTCCCGCACCATCGGCGAACACGCTCGTCACTTTGTAGTCGTTCCAGTCAAAGTACTTCGACATGCCGTACGCACCGACGACGAGAATGTTGTTGTAGCGCTCATCCGTCGAGATGTACTTGCTCGCAACGTCGAGTGCTGTCACGAACCCCGCGCATGCGGTATTCAGATCGAAAGTTCCCGCTCTCGTCGCGCCCATTTTGAACTGCACGACGGCCGCGGTCGAAGGTGAAATGTAATCGGGTGTGTCCGTCGCGACGATGATCAGGTCAAGATCCTTCGCGGTGATGCCCGCGTTCTTCATCGCCTCTTCGGCTGCCGGCAGAATGAGATCCGACGTCGCCTGATCTTCGCTCATGAAATGACGTTGGCGGATGTTTCGCTGTTCGATCAGAAACTGATTCATGTCGCGATCATATTTTTTCGAGAAGAAGTCGTTTTCGACGACATTCTCGGGTGCGTAGATACCTGTTCCAGCGATGGTGGCGCGGGTCATGATTTTCCTCCGGCTTTCATTTCCGATTGAACAAAAAGTCATTCACGAGCTCAACGAAGAGAGGGGGATTCTCGACGTTCGCGGAATGACCTTGATCCTTTAAAAGTTTAAACTGACCGTTTGGGAGACCTTTTGCCAGCTCCTCAGATGGAGTGACCGGCAAAATGACATCGTGTTGTCCGTGAAGCACGAGAATCGGGTGCTGAATTTTCGCGAGATCCGCCGAGATGTCGATGTTTCGAAGTGCGGCAGGAACTCCATGCCAGTTTTCTTTCGCCACTCCGAAAGCATCGTCAACGATGCGCTTAAAGAGAGGAGATGCGGGATCATTCCCGTGAATCGTCGCTCCCATCACGGTCGCGCAATAAGCTTTGTCTCGACTCATTTGAGTGAAGGCATCGAGCGAAGCCTTCTCGAATTGCACACCGCTTGCACCGACGGGATCCAGCAGGACCGCGCGGTCAAAGAGCTCGGGTGCTTTGAGCATCGCGTAGAGCGCGATGAGTCCACCGGTCGAGTGTGCGACGACCGATGTCTTTGTCACGCCGCGGGCGCGGAGTTCTTTTATGTAGTCGTCCGCGAGCTGCGATGGCGCAAGGTCCTCAGCCGAAGCAGGGGCGGGGCTTTTTCCGCAACCGCGCCACTCGCCCAAAAGGAAGCGGCCTTCGAATCCCGGTTGCGCCAGCTTCTTCCAAATCTCGATGGATGGCTCCCACCAAGTATTTGAGGCGAGATTGCCGTGAATGAAGAGCGTGTCGCTCGGTGCGATCGCGGCGTAACTTTCGACGTTCATTTTCCACTGGCTCATTCAGTTCACCGAACGTCGAGCGTCTCGCCGCTTTGAGCCGCCGTCACGGTGTTCGTCCAAGGATTGCCGACGAATGTTTGACCGCAGCAGATCGAAGGATTTTTGTCG
>SXSP01000483.1 GCA_005792225.1 Bdellovibrionales bacterium
TGCCGCCGAGTTCGATCTCGTCTTGAATCTGATATTGGTCATATCCTTGATCGGCTAAAAGATAAGAGGCGAGCGCTAAGGGCTTTTCAAGACGAATGCAACCATGACTCAAGTACCGGATGGAGCGGTTAAAAGCCTCTTTGTGGTTGGTGTCGTGCATGTAGATCGCGTGTGCGTTGTTGAGCGTGAACTTCAGAACGCCGAGAGAATTTTCCTCACCCGGATCCTGCCGGAATTCGTAGGGAGGGGGGCTTTGCATGGAGTATCGCGACCAATCGATCGTGGCAGGATCTACTTCGCCCCTCGAGCTGAGAATGCGAATGCGATTTCTTCGGAAGTAGCTTCGATCGCTCTGGTAAGCCGGGATCATCTCTTTGACCACGATGCTCTTGGGTGCGCGCCAGTATGGGTTGACGATGATGCGGCGGATGGAGTCGATCATCGTCGGAGTTCCGTTTAAGTCTTTGCCAACAACGACCTTCATCCGACCGATGAGGTTATTGCCTTCCATGATATCGAGTTCTTGGCGGCCGAGGTCGACGAAGAGAAAGCGCTCGCCGAGGTTTCGGGGGAGGAGACGCCAGCGTTCAAGGTTCGCCTTCGTTTGCACGATTCGCTTTTCGAGAGGAACGAGCAGGATGTTGTAAGTATCGTTCCCGATGATTCCGTCTTGCGCTTTGAACGTGGCTTTTTGTAAGCGCATCACGCCGCGAACCATATCGTCGTCATAAACGGAGCTCCGGTTTTTTCGTTGCTCTTTGGGGAGGGCCCCCATGTCGACGAGGCGAACGCGAATTCCAAAAACATTTTCGTGGCTCATGCCCGGGCGAATGACCGTGCGATCTTTGAGTGCGGGCCATCCTCCCCAGCTCTGTGCATTCTTCAGGGCGACGAGAGTTTGAAGGAGTTTGACGTACGCGAGGGTGAAGGGAGCGAGGTTGCGGATGCCCTGCTGCATGGACTCCACGTCCTTGATCGCGTTGTTGATGTATTCAAGTTTAGGTGGCGGCTGGGGGGAGAGTTCGATGTCGGCTAAATTCTGCGAACGATCTTTCGGGTTAATGCGACCTGACGCCATGTTGTTGGCGAGCATGACGTAGCCGTTGGAGAGCAGAATGTCCATTTCCGCTAGACGGGTGGCCTCGGTCGCTTGAAGGCGAGCCTCCGCATCAGCGGTGAAGTAGTGTTTGCCGTTGAAGCCGTGATACTCCGATTCGTTTTCCAGCATATCCTGCGCCGAGAGACCGAGTGTCGTGACGCCGCTGTTGGTGGTCCAGTAGGGTCTGAAGTTGCGAAGCGCGTAGAGCTTCTTCAACGTGGCGCCGTTGATTTTGGTTGTTCCGATCGTGAACTCGGTTCCTGATTCCAAAAGGCTGCGAATGGTCGTTGCGATCGGTCCCAGAGCCGCCGGTGCGGTCGCGGGCGCTTGTGCCGGGGGTGTCTGAGGTTGCACGGGAGACTGCACGGGGGACTGCGCTGAAGACTGCGCGGAGGCGCGAGGCAAATCGATGAGAGCGGATGCCGACGTCACGACCGAGGTGAGCGCAAGAAGCGTGAGGGTGGATTTTTTCATCGGGCCTCCGAAAGCGAATGAGGGGAAAGAGCCCGTCGACGGGGACTCTCCCAAACCCCGTGAAGTAGCAAAGAAAAGACCATGTATTTTAGCCGTTAAAGCCCTAGGAGGAGTCGCGGGCAGTGTCGAATCCTTCGACAGCGGGTGACAATGGCCGGCCGAACTTCGTAGTTCGACTGAACCGAATTCAGGTGCCGGAACCTCCTCTTGAGTCAATTCACGTAAGTTTATTTATTGAGTGATCTCGATTTGAGATGCAGGCGCAACGATATCGTTAAATCTTGTGTTGTCACGCGAGAACGGGCGGATGAGTCCCGATAAGTCAGTCATGAGCGACACGAGCTTTGATCATGTAAACCTAAACGAGCTGATGGCGAAAGAAATCTCGCACGGCGTTTCGCGGACACTCTCCGATGTCTTCGGAGTCAAGACCGAGATGGGGGCGTACCGCCTTGAGACGGAGCGCTCGCCTCTCGCGGATATCTCGGGCTTCGTTGAGTTGAACAACCAAGAGAAACATGGTGGCGCCCTGATCGTGACCTTTCCTCAGTCCACGATTTTCGCCATTCTCGGCAAGTTCTATCGCAAGCAATTCACCGAATACGAGCGATCCGTGAAAGACGGGGTCGGTGAACTCACAAACATGATCTTCGGTCTCATGAAGGCGAATTTAGGGAAGAACGGGTTCGCGTTTAAGATGGCTCTTCCAAATGTCGTGATCGGGTCCCAGACTTCCGACGGGCGATTGACGCCGCCGATGGAAGTGCGCAAGGTAGTGCTCACAATTCCATACGAAACCGAAGCTGGTCCATTCAGCGTGACATTGATCCTCTATCCAATCGACAGCGCAGCTTAAATCCCATAAGCTCGAAGAGTGACCTTCGAGATCTTCTCCATTCTACTACAACCGGTCATCGTCATCGATTATGACGGGCGACTCGTTTTCGCGAACGAGGCTTGCGAGGAGACATTCGCGTTGGGTGCGCGGCAA
>SXSP01000484.1 GCA_005792225.1 Bdellovibrionales bacterium
AAATGCTCGATATTTTCGAAGGTGCGGGAATCGCCGATGGTAGTTCCGCTCCGGCCAAGCTTCGTCTCGTGAAGCCGGATGTCCATCACGGGAGCGAGGAGTATCTCGAGGGATTGGAACATCTTAATCTTTGGGATCACAAACCGGCCGTCTTGATGGTGGTGGGAGTCAACGGCGCCGGTAAGACGACGACCATCGGAAAACTCGCGAGCCGCCTGGCCAAGTCGGGGCGCAAAGTTTTGGTCGCCGCCGGCGATACCTTCCGCGCGGCGGCCGGTGATCAACTCAAAGTTTGGACCGAACGCGCGCAAGTCGAAATCTTTCATCCCGAGGGCGTCACGGATCCGAGCGCCGTCGGTTACGCGGCTTGCGAGCGCGCGCAAAAAGAAGGTTTTGATGTCGTCATCATCTACACGGCCGGCCGCCTTCACACTCAGAAGAATCTGATGGAAGAGCTCAAAAAAATGAAACGCGTGATCACGAAGCCCGTGCCCACCGCCCCCCACGAAGTTTTGCTCGTGCTCGACGCGAATTCGGGTCAAAACGCTTTGATTCAGGCGCGCGAGTTCCATTCGGCGCTGGGTGTGACGGGTGTCGTCCTCACGAAGCTCGATGGATCGGCAAAGGGCGGGGTGGCCGTTGGTCTAGCTTCAGAATTGAAACTCCCCATAAAGTTGATCGGGGTCGGCGAGGGCATTGATGACCTGCGTCGTTTCTCTTCGGGCGAGTTCGTAGACTCAATTCTCTAAGCGCCCGCATCATAAGGGAGCGAGAAAAACCAACGGTGTGCCTTCCAGTCTTCCGTTCACTAAGTTTTTCTTATAGAGTGTCGACATGACTGAGAAATCTCCCAAGCCTGGAAAAAGGGTTGAGATGGATCGTCCCACCGTGAACGCCCGGGAAATCCTGGATGGTCGCGGTGCTGAGACACGTGCGACTCTCTACGAAGTAGGGATCGCAGGTGTACCTTTGCGCTTGAAGTCCTCGCACGATGAAGAAACGGTGAACGAGCTGGTGGCTCTCGTCGATCGCAAGATCCGTGAAGCCCTTCCCCTCACAAAAACTGGCGCCGTTCAAAATGCAGCGATCCTAGCCGCCCTTCATCTCGCGGAAGAATACCTCATGCTCAAGCGCAAGGCTCAGATCGAGCTCGATCGGCTCGAGGCGAAGACACTCAAAGTAATTTCCGACATGGAGAATTCTCGGTCGGGGCTTTCGAACGGAGCGCGTGTTGAAACCGCCACCGTCAGCGCGAATGCGGCTGAGTCGGTGAGCGAAGGCACGCCCAATTAAGCTAACTAAGTCTGACTTATAGATTTGAATTCGAGATCTGAGGTGTGGCTCCATCGGGGTTCGCGCACTCGGGCGACTTAGCTCGCGAGATGGATCGCTGATCGTTCAAGCCCCGCTGAAATCGTGGGGTTCTCGTCAATGAAATCAAAACCAGAGCTGCGCCAGACGTACCGGCATCTCCTCGGCGGAGAAGTGGGCGTCGAAACTCGCGCGCGGCTGACCGATCGACTCAACGATCGGATCATCAATTTCGTACGCCAGCACCCGGGAACTTGGGCGTCTTACCAGCCGTCGGGTTTTGAACCCGATCTCCGGGGTGCGATGGCGAAAGTTCAAAGCGTCGAGTGGGTTTTTCCGAGGGTGATGGGGGAGCATATTCAATTCTTCCATCCGCACTCGAACGCGTCGTTTTCATTGAGTAAGTGGGGCATTCTCGAACCAGAACCCAGTCAGTCACGAGCGGTCGCGCTCGGTGAGTTGAAGGGACTTTTGATCCCGGGCCTCGCTTTTGATTCCAGTTGCAACCGACTCGGCCGTGGCGGTGGATATTACGACCGCGCCCTCGCCGAGCTGTCTCCCATCAACCCGCACGCATTGAAAATTGGCGTCGCCTTCGACCTCCAGGTTTCGAACGAAACATTTCCGAGTGAATCGTTCGATGTCCCCATGGATTTCGTCGTGACGGATTCCAGACTTCTGGAACGGCCGCGCCCCGAAAGGAAAACTTCATGAATCCCGTAGTTCTCTCTCTCCTCGCCGCACTCGTCGGTCTCGCGCTCGGCGCGATCGGCATGATGCTCTACAAAAAAGCCATCGACGAGAAAACCAAGAAAGGCGCCGAGAGCGAAGCCGAACGAATTCTCGGCAAGGCGCGCTCGGAGGCGAGCCGCGTTGATCGCGATTCCAAACAGCGCGCAAAGGACTTCGAGGCCCGGGCGCGCAAGAACGCCGAAAACGATATCCAGAAGCAAAAACAAAAACTCACTCAAGAAGAAAAGTCTCTGGTCGACAAAGAGGCGAAGCTCGAAAAAGAATTCCAGAACAAGGAACAAGATCTCGAGCAGCGTCTTCAGGAAATCGCCGCGCGAGACGAGAAGATCAAGATCGCCGAGAAGCGTTTGATCGAACTCGAGAATGAAGCTCGCCGGCGCGAAGAAGAATTGCGCGCGAAGATCGAATCGATCTCGGGCCTCTCGGCCGCCGAAGCGAAGAAAGAAATGACCGATGCCCTCACCGAGGACGTCCGCGCCGAAGCCGCAAAACGCGCGATCGAAATTGAAGAAGAAGCAAAGGCCGACGCCGATGCTCGAGCAAAACGCATCATCGCGATGGCGGTAGCTCGCTACGCGGGCGAGTACACTTCAGAGCGGACGGTGAGTGTCATCAACCTCCCGAACGAAGAGATGAAGGGAAAAATCATCGGCCGTGAAGGCCGTAACATCCGCGCGCTCGAAGCCGCCTGCGGTGTTGATTTGATCGTCGATGAAACGCCCGAGGCGGTTGTGATCTCGAGCTTCGATCCCGTTCGTCGCGAAGTTGCCCGCAAGGCTCTCGAGAAATTGATGGAAGACGGACGCGTCCACCCGGCCCGCATCGAAGAAGTGATCGAGAAGGTCAAAAAAGAAATCTTTAAGACGATGAAAGAAGACGGCGACAAAGCCGTGTTCGAATTGGGCCTTCACGGTATTCACCCCGAGATCGTAAAAGTACTCGGAAGTCTCAAGTACCGTCACACGCTCAGTCAGTCGGTCCTACAGCACTCGATTGAAGTTGGTTTCTTGGCCGGAATGATGGCGGCCGAACTCGGAGTGGATGTGAAGCGCGCCCGTCGTGCGGGGCTCCTGCACGATATCGGCAAAGGGCTCGACCACACGAACGAGGGCGCGCACGCGGTTGTCGGTGCCGAGTTCCTCAAAAAATTCGGCGAGAACGAGCAAGTTTGCCACGCGGTTCGCGCGCATCACGACGATGAAAAACCCAACTCAGTTCTCGCGTTTTTGGTTCAAGCGGCGAATGTGCTCTCAAACTCCCGCCCCGGAGCTCGACGCCAGACGATGGATGCGTATATCCGTCGCATGGAAGACATGGAATCTATCGGCAACTCCTTCGATGGCGTCGTTCGCACGTTTGCCGTACAAACCGGAAAAGAACTTCGCGTCTTGGTTGAATCCAGCCGCGTAACGGATGAGCAGGCTTCAATGCTGTCTTACGACATCGCCCGTAAGATTGAGCGCGAACTCAGCTATCCTGGTCAGGTGAAAGTATCGGTCGTTCGCGAAGTTCGCGTTGTTGAGCACGCTCGCTAAGGGGGATGAATGTCATCAAAGTTCGCAACTCCGCAGGAGCAGCTGACGGAACTTCGCAAAGGTGTCGTCGACCTCGTGAGTGAAGTCGACCTTTTGAAGAAGCTCGAGCGTTCTTATAAAGAATCAAAGCCGCTCGTCATCAAGCTCGGTTGCGATCCGACCCGGCCCGACTTGCACATCGGTCACACGGTCGTCATCAACAAACTCAAAGCCTTTCAGGATCTCGGGC
>SXSP01000485.1 GCA_005792225.1 Bdellovibrionales bacterium
ACTCAATCGCGGCGACAGTCATCCCCTGCGACTTCACCCACGAGTAAAACGTGACGGCCATGCCGAACTCGTCGACCCGAAGCACGGACTCAAGCTGCAGGCTAAATTTCTGGATTTCGCGCAAATGGGGGCGCGAATTTGGGTCCAGGCGAAAACGCCTTTAAAGAGGAACGATCGATTTCAAGTTCATTATCCTTCGCTCTCCGAGCCCGGAAAGACCCATAGAGTCGAAGTCACGGTGGTGTGGCAACAGATGACGAGCGGCATGATGGATACGATCGTCCGCGGTCCCCAGCAAGTCGTGGGGATCCGCTTCATCGCCGCTCTCTAAACAAAATGAGATTAGTGAGTATTGTTGTGAAGTTGCGCGTACGACCCGCGAAGCTCGACGAGCGCTTTGCGCGCGTTGTTTTGGGCTTCATCCCACGAGCCTGAATTCGCGCCCTTGGCATCGCTGACGGCTTTTTTGAATTTCTCGAGGATGGGCTTCATCGTATTCACGGACGCCTTTGCGTACTCGAGAACCTCGGGCTTCGTGACTTCGGTCGGATGCGCGATCGATCTTTCCCAGTTCCAGATCGCGTGCTCAACGAACTCAGCGCTCTCGTTCACGCCTTTAATGAATTCACCCTTTGCGTGGTACGGATAGGTCTTCTCGCTCACGTTCGGAACAACCGACGGCTGCGAAGCCCACGCTTCGTAATCGGCGTTCGGCGCACCGTAAGTTCCGTTGTTCATCTTCAATCCGTTTTTCAAATCAATGGGTGTGCGGCCCGAGTAACGAGTTGCGGGTTGGAGCGGCTTCTCTTCGAGCGCCGCCGCGGGCGGAAGGCCCGTGTGCTTGGACGCGCCACCATGGCCGCCTCCTGAAGCTGCAAAAACCAAATTAGAACCAAACAAGACACTCGCTGCCAGCAGTAATTTCATCTTGAGCCTTCCTTACGATGTTCAGAACCCAAACATGGTAGCCGACAAAGTCGGATGACGGCAAAGGCGCTCGCGCCGCGTCAGCTACACTTGGTTGGCTGGCTGTTGGTTGTTCTGAGCTTCGGCCACCCGGCTGATCGCCTCGGTCGGAAGGTGAATTCCCTCAGCTTCCAGTTGTTCTCGGCTCTCGGCTCCCGTGGTCCGTTCTTTTGAATCACCTTTGGGGAGCAGGGTAGTGACGAGACTCATCGTCGTGAGAAAAATCTCGGGAAAAACCGCGTGCACAAAATTTCCGAGCTTCGCCGGAAGTGACAGAACCAAGCGCGCTTGGCCGTTCGCCGCCGCTCGCAAAATCTGTCGGGCCGCGCGATCTGCCGACATCGAGAGGCCGGGAAGATTGTCGCTCACGGAGAACCAACTGTACTCCTTCGCGGGATCGCCTTTGAAGATCGCCTGAATGGGCGAGCCCGTCCGCATGAGTCCAGGATAGACTGTCGTCACAAAGATGCCTTCGTGTCGGAGCTCGGCGCCGACGGCTTCCGAAAACCCACCGAGTGCGAACTTGCTCGCGTTGTAAGCCGACATGTGGGGCATCGGGATGAGTCCACCCACGGAACTGATGTTCACGATATGACCGCCGCCATTCTGGTGAAGGTAAGGGTGAATCAGTCGCATCGACTCAACGACTGCCCGCAAATGAAGGTTCACTTGATCTTTGAAGTCTTCATTGTCGAGCGTCCCAAACGGTCCTACCGCGATGGATCCCGCGTTGTTGATGAGTGCATCGATGCGCCCAAATCTCGCGCGCGCTTCCGCCAAGGCGAGATCCAGTTGTTCGCAGACGGTGACATCGCAGTGAACGGTAAAAACTCGATTCGCACTTTCGGGAACCTGGTGGTGCAGAAGTGCCTTTGCGCGATCGAGTTCATCGGCGTCGCGCGCGAGAAGCGTAACGGAGGCGTTTTGCTTCAGCAAAGCTCGAGCAATCGCGAGGCCCAGCCCTCGAGAGCCTCCCGTCACCACGACGGCGCGACCCGCGAACGTCTTACGAGGGTAGAGGAGGATGGGCGCCGCCACCGCCGCCGTCATCACAGCGCGTTTGGCGATGCGTGCACGTTGAGGATGCCGAAGAATCGAACGCGCGAGAAAACTCGCACCGAAGACTCCACCTACGAGACCAAGTAATTCGAAACCGAGTCGTCTTTGAAGAACCGCCATGCAAAAAACCTCCTGGCACCGAGGAGTGTAGGAGGTTTATCGACTCACGACTTGCGCGGGCGAAGAATCATTTGTGGTGTTTTGAAAATGCGCGGGATTAGGAAACCGAGCGATTGGCGCCACCGTGACGAATATCCTCGCCCGAGGCGATAAAGATCGCGTCTTCGGCGATGTTCGTCGCGTGATCGGCGAGGCGCTCAAGGTTGCGCGCGATCAAAATCAAATCGAGGGCACGTTCGACCACTTCGGGATTCTTTTTGATGATCGCGACGAGATCGTGGAAGACCTTGTTTTTAAACTGATCGACGACGTCATCGCGCAAGACGACTTCTTTGGCCGCAACGGGATCAGCGGGGAAGCAAGCGTCGAGTGCCTGACGAATCATCGTGCGAACTTCGGTCGCCATTTTCGGAATATCATCGAGTGGTTTCAGCGGAGCTTCGCTAATGTAATGCTTTCCGCTGTGCGCGATGTTCACGGCTTGATCGCCCATGCGCTCAAGATCGGTGTTGATTTTGATGATAGCGAGAACGACGCGAAGATCCGACGCCATCGGCGCTTGGCGCGCGAGAATGCGCAAACATGCCTCATCTACGGCGCAATGAAACTTGTTGATCTTCTCTTCAAGCGCGTGAACTTGGTTAAAGCATTCGCCTTTGCGCTCGATGAGACCACGAATCGCGAACTCTACCGCACGCTCGACGGCCGAGCCCATTTCGAGAATTTGGGTTTTCAGAGAGTTCAATTCCTGGTCGAAAAACTTTTGCACGATTCCTCCGTACAGTAGCTAGCCGGAGGCAAGAGGAGCCAAATCTCCCACGCCGTCACACCCCGCTACGAGGGTTGCTTAATATCGTAGCAAGTTCGATGACAGGGTCAAAGGGCAATTTTTAAGGTTTCGAAATAAACAAACGATTGAGTTGCGAAATTAACCGAAACGGCCTGTGATGTAGGATTCGGTCCTCTGGTCCTTCGGATTGGTAAACAATTCCCCTGTAACGCCAAACTCAATCAAATCGCCTAAGTACATGAAGGCCGTGTGATCTGATATCCGCGCCGCCTGTTGCAAATTGTGCGTCACGATGACGATCGTGACAGACTTTTTCAAATCGAAGAGCAGTTCCTCAATCCTCATCGTCGAAATGGGATCGAGGGCGGAAGTCGGCTCGTCCATCAAAATGACCGGCGGATTCACCGCGAGAGCGCGCGCGATGCAGAGGCGCTGCTGCTGACCACCCGAGAGACTCATCCCCGGCGCCTTCAATTTGTCTTTCACTTCGTCCCAGAGCGCGGCTTGCATGAGGGCCCGTTCGACGATGTCGTTGAGAAGACTCTTCTTGCGCACACCCCTAAGAAGAAGTCCCGCCACGACGTTCTCCCAGATCGAGAGACTCGGAAACGGATTCGGCTTCTGAAAGACCATGCCGATCTGCGAGCGAATTTCGACGGGATCAATGCCGCGGCCATAAATCGGTTGGCCCTTAAGGAGAAC
>SXSP01000486.1 GCA_005792225.1 Bdellovibrionales bacterium
GTATTCGAGTCCCGCGTTCGACAAGCTTTACGAGAAATCGTTGAAGTTGCCTCCCGGAAAAGAGCGACTCGCGATCTACAACCAAATGCGCGACATCGTCGTCGAAGATGCCCCTTGGGTTTTCAATACCCATCGCGTGGGCTCGTACCTTTCTCACGGCTGGCTTCTCAACTTCAAGCCGACCGAAATGCCGATCGCGGAGTACAAATACCTGCGAGTCGATCCCAAGAAACGCGCGGAGCTGAAACCAAAACTTTGATTTGAGGAGAGCGAGATGCTGAGCTACGCGATTCGCCGGATTCTCTTCGTTATTCCGATCTTGTTCGGGGTGACTCTCCTAACGTTCGTTCTCTTTAACGTCGTCAGCGGAGATCCCGCCGTGCGCTTTGCGGGCCGTCAGGCAACCGCCGAGACCGTGCAGTCGATCCGCGCGGAGTTGGGTCTGGATCGTTAACTGCCGGAGCAATACGTTTTTTATTTAAAGCAAATCGCAACGATCGACTTCGGTCGGAGTTGGGCGACGAAGCAAAAGATCAGCACGATGATCGATGACGGCTTCAGTGCGACCTTGAGCTTAACGGTTCCTCCTTTTCTCGTGTCGATTTTCTTTTGCGTGGGACTCGGGCTTTTTGCGGCTTTCCGGCGGGGATCATTATTCGATAAAGGTATCGTGATCACGTGTCTGGCTCTTTTGAGCATTAGCTCCCTCGTCTACATCTTAGCGCTTCAGTATTTCCTCGCTTATGACATGGGCCTCTTCCCGATCTCGGGATGGGATCCGAGTTGGACGGGACGTTGGCAGTACCTGGTTCTTCCCTGGATTATTCTTTCGGTTTTGCTGCTGGGTGGAAATATTCTCGTCTATCGCTCGGTTTTCATGGACGAGGCCTACCAAGACTACACCCGCACCGCGCGCGCCAAGGGTCTGTCGAATACGGCGGTTTGGACGAAACACATCCTGAAGAACGCGATGATCCCCATCATCACGGTGATTGTCATCGAGATGCCGTTTTTGATCACGGGGGCCGTCTTGATCGAAAACTTCTTCGGCATCCCGGGCCTGGGCGGGATGCTCGTGAAGGCGCTCAATGAATCGGATTTTCCAGTCATCAAGGCGATGACCGTGATTATTTCGTTCGCGTACATGTTCTTCAATCTTCTCTCGGATCTCATCTACGGTCTCGTGGATCCGCGGATCAAACTCGGATAACGAAGGCGAGGACACAAAATGAAAGCCGAACTCGCAAGCCCCCAGGTCCTGGAGTCCACCAACGAGGCTCCCGTGATTTCGCTCCCGAAAGCGTCTTCGGGAAGGTCGCTCTGGTCGGATGCTCTCGTGCGCTTGAAACGGGATAAGGTCGCGGTCGTGAGCTTTTTCGTTATCTTACTTTACGTGGTGGTCGCGCTCTTAGCGAAAGCCGGAGTTCTCTATCCAGATGTGGCCCTCGCGAACGCCGCTGGTCAGTATCAGCCGTTTTCGTGGGATCACCCGTTCGGCACGGATGTTCTCGGAAGAGATATCCTGGCGCGAGGAGTTCACGGAATTGCGACCGCTCTCTCCGTTGGCCTCGTGGCGTCTCTCATCGCGCTCTTGATTGGAGTTGTCCTCGGTTCGCTGGCGGGTTACTTCGGAGGTAAAACCGATAGTTTTGTCGTCTGGCTCTACACGACGATCGATTCGATTCCTTATATTTTGTTGATTCCTTCACTTACTTTCGTGCTCGGTCGCGGTCTCATTAACGTTTACATTGCCGTCGGGGTTACGAGTTGGGTTACGCTCTGCCGACTGATCCGGGGCGAGTTCATGAAACACAAAGAGCGCGACTACGTGCTGGCCGCGAACGCCTTGGGCGCAAGCCACGCACGGAAAATTTTCAAACATATACTTCCAAACGTAGCTCACCTCGCATTTGTGCAATTCGGTTTAGGATTCGTTTCCGCGATTAAAATTGAGGTCGTCTTGAGCTACTTAGGTCTCGGCGTTGATCCGAGTACTCCCTCGTGGGGGCTCATGCTCGACGACGCCAAGCTCGAGCTCGCCCGCCCGTTTTGGGGGAACTTGATGGCGGCAACGCTTTTCATGTTTGGTTTGATCCTCGCGTTCAACTTGTTCAATGACGCGCTTCGCGAGTCGCTCGATCCGAAACTTAAGAACAAGTAGGCCTTAGGGCTGCGACAGGGCTAGGCTTGTTGAAGAATTCACCATGTCTCGGTATAAAGGGACACTTGGTAGAGGTGGTCAAAAGTGAGCGTTCTTCTTGAAGTTAAAAATCTGAAGACAGGATTCCGCACGGACGACGGTGATTTTCTCGCGGTCGACGATATCAGCTTCAAGCTCGAAAAGGGCAAGACATTGGGAATCGTCGGGGAATCCGGTTGCGGTAAGTCCGTCACGTCGCTCTCGATCATGCGCCTGATCCCGAATCCTCCCGGAAAAATCGTGGGCGGTGAGATCAACTTCAACGGCCGTGACCTCTTGAAGCTTTCCGAAGAAGAGATGCGTA
>SXSP01000487.1 GCA_005792225.1 Bdellovibrionales bacterium
TCGGGACTCATCCTCCCCGAGACTCTCGTCATCGATGCGAAGTCAGGAACGACAGGGGCCGGAAAAAAAGCCGAAGAGCGTCTTCTGCATGCTGAAGTCGACGGCGGATGCTTTCCCTACCGAATCGGTCGGCATCAGCATGCACCCGAGATTCGCCAGTACGCGAAAGTTTTTGCGGGAGTCGAAATCGATCCGCTTTTAACGACTCACATCTTGAACATCCGTCGCGGAATCATAGCGGGAATCTACGCACGCCTTGCGCCAGGCGCGCGCGGTCGATTGAAAGCCGTGTTTGATGAAGCTTACGCGGGTGATCCGCTCACGGAGACGATCGAGCTCACCCCGACAAACGAATCGCACGTTTTGAATTTGAGACGATTGGCAGGAACCGCACGCACACGCATCGCCTTTAAGGAAAGCGATGATGGAAAGCTCTACTTGTTCTCGATGATCGACAACTTAATGAAGGGCGCAGCCAGCCAAGCCGTTGAGAATTTCAACCGCCTCATTGGCCTGCCCGCTTGGACGACACTCGTCGAAATGGAGGGTGTGATATGACCCCTGGACCCGGAATCGGAAGAACATTGCTCCCCAAAGGTTTTCTCGCGGCAGGCGTGAACTGCGGCGTGCGCCGCTATCGTCCTGACCTCGGTGTCATCATCTCGGAACCAGCGGCGGCTGCCGCCGGCGTCTTTACGCTCAATCAATGCGCGGCCGCGTCCGTGACGTATTCACGCGCCCTGCTTCCCTCTGAAGCCGTACGCGCGATCATCACGAACAGCGGGCAAGCAAATGCCGCGACCGGACCCGAAGGTGAAAAGGCGAATCGCGAAATGGCGTTTGAGGTCGCAAAAGAACTCGGCTGCTATCCGCGCCAAGTCCTCACGGCATCTACCGGCGTGATCGGTCCGCAGTTGGATCTCGGGAAAATCATTCCCGCGATCAGTCATCTCGTTTCGCGTGCGGATGAGACCGCGGAAAATTTCGCGCTCGCGATTCTCACGACCGATCTCGTTCCGAAAACCGTGACGACGGTCGTTGAGCTCTCAAATGGTGCCGTCCGCATCACCGGGATCTGCAAAGGTTCGGGAATGATTCACCCGAATATGGCGACGATGCTCGGTTATCTGCTCACCGATGCGGAGCTGACACCGACAAAGGCGCAGACCTATCTAAAAGAAGCCACCGACGTGAGCTTCAATATGATTTCCGTCGATGGCGACACATCAACCAACGACGCGGTCTTTTTGATGGCCAACGGCGCATCGGGTGTTTCGATCCACGCGGGCGAGGATGAGCTCAAGTTCAAGTCGGCGCTTAAAGACGTCGCGATCTTACTCGCGCAGTCGATTGCCGCCGATGGCGAGGGCGCGAGCAAACTCGTTGAGGTTCAAGTCCGCGGCGCCCTGAGCGCTTCGGTCGCACGTCAAGCCGCCCGCGGCGTGACGATGAGTCCGCTCGTGAAGACGGCGATCCACGGCGAAGACCCCAACTGGGGACGAATCCTCGCGCGTCTTGGAGCCGAGCAAGTCTCTTCGGAGGAAATCGCGAAGATGACGCTCATGATTCAGGGCTGCACCTTGTTCGAGAACGGGCGACCAGTTCCCTTTGATCGCGATTACGTGAAAACGCATTTGCGAAAGCACAAGATCGTGATCGAGGTCGATCTCAAGTCTGGTTCCGAACAGGCCACGGCCTGGGGTTGTGATCTCTCAAAGAAGTACGTCGACATCAACACGGAGTATTCATGAACAACGTCGTCTCGGCCCTTAAATACGTTCGTCTCTTCACGGGCACCCGCATCGTGGTGAAATTCGGAGGATCGGTTCTTCAGGACGATCAACTCCTGAAGTCGATCTGCGAAGACATGGCGGCCATCCGCAAAGTCGGGGTGGAGCTTCTCGTCGTTCACGGCGGGGGCCCGGCGATTAACGAGGAACTTAAGCGCCGGGGCATCTCGTGGAACTTCGTCGAGGGTCAGCGGGTCACCACGCCAGAAATGATGAACGTGATCGAGATGGTCCTCTGCGGACAGGTGAATAAACGCATCGTTCGCGCGCTTTACTTGGCCGGAATCAAGGCGGTCGGCTTCTCGGGATCTGACGCCGCGACACTCGTCTGCAAACGCGCCGACGAGCGCTTGGGCCAAGTCGGCGTCATCGAACACGTGAATACTCAACTGATCGATCACGCGTTCGGGCTCGAAGATGAGCTGGGAAAGCGCGGTCTCCCCGTCATCGCGCCCATCGGAATCGGGCGCGACGGGAATGCGTTTAACGTCAACGCCGACTGGGTCGGAAGCCGAATTGCAACGGCCCTCGGAGTGACGAAAATGATATTCCTCACGGATCAAGACGGAATTCTCGACGGCGGTGGCAAGCTCATCCCCGAACTCGATGCGGCCGAACTCGAACAGTTGATCGAAGACGCCGTCGTCAAGGAGGGCATGCTCGCCAAGGCCCGAACGATTCTGCACGCGCTCCAGAACCGAGTGACGGATGTCCACGTTCTGAACGCGCGCAGACCTCACGCCCTGATCGAAGAACTTTTCACCGACCACGGAAGCGGCACCGTTTGCCGATTACGTTCGCGGGCAAATAAAGCCGCGCTTCAGGAGTTGTAGCGATGCCAGGGATTCTCAAGCTGAAAGCCAAGCACTGCCTCACCGGGACGGAACTGTCCCGTACAGAAATGAATGACCTTCTCTTTCTCGCCGAGAGCTGCCGCGAGCAGCGCCTTGCGGGATTTTCGCGCGATGATCTTCGCGGAAAAACGGTCGTTCTCCTTTTCGAAAAACCTTCTCTGCGAACGCGCGTGAGTTTCACGGTCGCCGTGCAGGAGCTGGGTGGAAGTGTTCTTGAGCTCGATAGCATGGGACGAAAGAAAGAAGATCCTGAAGACACCATCCGCGTCCTCGGTGGCTACTGCCATGGAACGATGGTGCGCACACACGCGCATTCAATCCTCGAGAAAATGGTCGCGCGTTCGCCGATTCCCATTATCAATGGCCTTTCGGATACGCATCATCCTTGTCAGGTTCTCGCGGATCTTTTGACACTCATGCAGACCTTTAAGACTTTGAAAGGCTTGAAACTCGCTTACGTGGGCGACGGAAACAATATGCTTCACAGCCTCCTGCTTCTCGCACCCTTTATGGGAGTCGAAGTTCATTACGCGTGCCCGTCTGGGTACGAACCCAGTTCGCTCGTCGTGAAACAGGCAAAAAAGCGCGCCAAAGACGGCGGCGGTGCCGTTGTCGCGCACGCGGATCCGGTGAAGGCCGTCATGGGAGCGAATGCCGTCTACACGGATGTCTGGACCAGTATGGGTTTCGAGCAGGAGGAGACCGATCGCGACAAAGCCTTCGGAGATTACATGCTGAATGAACAGCTTTATGCACACGCTTCACCGGGCGCGCTCATCATGCACTGCATGCCGATGATCCGTGACAAAGAAATTGCGAGCTCGCTCGTCGATCACGAGTGTTCCGCACTCTTTCGGCAGAGCGAGAACCGCATGCACGCGCAAAAAGCGCTTCTCATCGGTCTCTTAGGGAAATAGAGTGACCGCCCTATGCCATCGACTGACGTGAAAGCCCGAATTCAAGCTTTAAAGCGCCTCCTCGAAGAAGAGGAGGCGAGTACCCAAGACGAGCTCCGAGAGAAACTGGAGGAGCTCGACTTCGTCGTCAACCAGAGTACCGTCTCGCGCGACCTTCGGAGACTCGGCGCGATCAAATCCACCGACAATGAAGGTCAAACCACGTATCGACTCACAAACGAATCGCCCACCGTCTACGTTAAGAGTCTCACCGATCTCGTCCGCGGAATTTATTCAAATGGCGCGATGATCGTGGTGAATACCGATCCGGGTTCAGCCTCGCTGATCGCACGTCACATTGACAACCTTCGCTCCGACGACGTTCTCGGGACGATCGCGGGTGACGATACGATTTTCGTCGCCCCGGTCTCGCTCAAGCGAATTGAAAAATTGCGCGCGGCAATCGAAGAGTCGTTCGCCTCGACACCGGAGCGCTAGGCTCAGCACCCCAAGTCGCGGATCTTCTCCGCCGGTCCCGCTTTCGTCACGGCCTGCGCTTCGATCGCACCTTCGCGGAACATCGAGAGTGTGCCGGGTGGCATTCGAATCCAGGTTTCGTTGTCGGTGAGCGGTGTCGTCGCGATGACTGCCACTCGATCATGGCTCCCCGTGACGGTCGAGAAATCAACGGTCATATCTTGGTCCTTCAAGCGCGCGGTCGGAAACGGCGCTTGACGGATGATGTAAGTTAAATTTGTTGAGGCATGAGCGATCAAAAATTCGCCATTCGAGAGAAGAAAATTGCATTCTCCGAGCCCGGCGATCTGGACCGTCAATTCGCTGATCGCCGCGAACAGGCCTTCGGGACCGGGGTATCCGGCTGGAAAGCGAAGACGAAGCTCCTGGAGCATCCAGCAGAACGCCTTTTCGCTATCGGTACCGCCAGCCGGAAGAAACGAGGAGCCTTTCTCGACGTCGATGCCAACGAGATTTCCGTTATGCGCAAACATCCAATAATAACCCCAGAGCTCACGCAAAAATGGGTGCGTGTTTTCGAGGGCGATTTGTCCCTGAGTCGCTTTTCGAATATGGGCGACGACGTTTTTTGATTTGATCGGATAGTTGCGCACGAGTTCAGCCACCGGATAATGCGCGGACGGAAGAGGGTCCAGAAACTGGCGCACACCTTTTCCCTCGAAAAACGCGATTCCCCAACCATCTTTATGGACGTCGGTGAGTCCCCCGCGAGCTTGAAAACCGGAGAACGAGAAGACGATGTCGGTGGGTACGTTGCAGTTCATCCCGAGTAACTGACACATTCAAATCCCCCTCCCACCTTTATCAAACTGAGACGCTTCCAAACGCAATCCCATTCTGAGACGAATGCGGGCGCTGCCTAAGAACTTTTGGCCATTCGTCGCCCACCTCAACACGAAACTACAGTTCTCGATGTTTTAAGACGATCTAATATGGACCGCTCATTGCTCTTTTGTTCGCTAATGGATGAGCAAATGGATGGGCTAAGGGATGAGTCCAACGGGTCAGAATGAGATCGAAAGAGACACGAGGTAGTTGAGAGTGAAGGCACGATACTTTGCACTGCTTGCCGGTTTGCTCGTCATCGTCACGACCTACAACGCTTGCCAAAAGCCAATCACGGCAACGAACATCTCGAAGAACTCCTCGCTCGGTGTGAATTACGACGATGTCTCGACCGATCCCAACTCCGCGAAATACATGCGCGACCACGACATCCTAAAGCTCGTCGGTACGGGTGACGAGCAGTTTGAACGCCTCTGTGCACGTCAATCGCAGGACCGCGTTCGCAAGGCCTTCTGCTCGGGCCCGCGCCCACAACTCACGAGCCTCGACTCGCTCCTCGAACTCCTTGGCATTGGATTTTCGAAACCGCACACGAACTTCGCCCTCTCCACGCACTCGACGTCTCTCGTGACGAAGGAAGTTTCGCAAATCAATCCCCGCGCGATCATCTTCTCTAAACCCACTTCGGATCTCGTGGCCCTCGGCTTCGTCCGCGGCGAAAAATTCGCTGAGATTGTCGCGAATGATCCCGAAACCAATCAGCTGAAGTTTTATCTCGTTTCTTATCGTCAGAAGTGTGACCTCACGAAGTCATGCACGAACTTTGATAATTTGACTCCCAGAGTGGAAAAGAACTGGATCGACTACACAGTCTACGAGGACGAGGATCTGAAGAACACGATCCTTGACTGCCGCCATTGCCACCAGCCCAACGGTCCCGCGGGCCGCAAGTTTATGCGCATGCAGGAAACCGAAAAGCCCTGGACGCACTGGATGGAAGGAAACCTCGAGAGCGGTCAAACGCTCATTGATGACTTCCGCCGCGCGCACGGCACAACCGAAAAATACGCGAGCATTCCGAACAGTCTCCTTGAGCAAGCAAATCCGCCAGGGCTTCAGGCGCTCCTCATGCTCCGCGGAGACGAGCCGTTTCAGATCAACGTCTTTGATTCCGCGAAGATCGAAGCCGAAGTGAAGGCATCGAATCCGAATCAACCTTCCGACAACACGTTTCCCGGCGTGAGCGCCACGTGGCAGGCCATCTATCAAAACTACATCGACGGTAAGGCGATTGCCGTCCCCTACCATGACGTTAAGGCCACCGATCCGACGAAGCTCGAGCAGATGTCGAATATGTATAAGAGGGCAATGGCGGGTGAAATTCCTGCCGCTTCGATGCCCGACATTCGAAACGTCTTCCCCGATAACCCGGAGCTTCTCTCACGCATGGGTTTCCGCGTGAAGCCGGGCTTGAGCGCCCAGGGCATCATCAACAATGCCTGTGCCCAGTGTCACAATTCGAGACTGGATCAATCCATCAGTCGCGCGGGCTTTAATATTGATATCTCGAAGATGACTCTCGCGCAGA
>SXSP01000488.1 GCA_005792225.1 Bdellovibrionales bacterium
CTGTCTCAAATTGGGTATAATCAAGGTGGAGAGGTCAACCCTATGTTTAAAGTGATCCTCGCAATACTCAGCTTCGTCTTTTGCCCGCAAGCTTGGGCCGCGAGAACCCTCTACGTCGCGCCGATCGAAATTCAAAGCGTCCACGGCGGAACGGTGGGCGGCGTCAGCTGCGCGACCGCGAATATGGTTCTCCCTCTTGGGAACGGCGTCATCGCCGCTTCTCACCAATACAACTTTCACTTTCGAAACGGGGGTCCCATTCGGCAGACATTGCAAATCATCGCCGAAAAAGGAACGGAAGTGAGGAGCCGAATCAACAACCCGTCCTCGACCGCCCCCGATGGACCAACCCAAACGGCGGCGCTTACGAATAACCTGAGCACGACGGTGACGATCGAACCGGAGAGTTCGGCTAGCGTTTCGTTCTTCATCGGTTGCTCCGCGCGCGGTTGCACGTTGAAGATGGAAAATGGCGGCACCGCGGGTATCGCGAATCTCCCGGAATTCGCGCCGGGCGCGACTTGCTCGAGCGGCCAGGCGCTGATTTGCATCACGGCTTATAGCAAGGTGAACTTCAAAGTGATCGTGCAGGAAGATCGCGGCGCGGTTTCCGGCTCCATCGCCTCGTACGGTCACCGCGTTTGCGGCGGAATGGATACCTTTCCACAAACGCCGCCGTTCGTACAATTAAACGGTGGGCGTCCCTTCTGATGAAGACTCTCGCGTTCAGAACTTTCTTAGAAGAAAAAATCGCCTCGCTCCCCGCGACCGATCTCTCCGATAAACTGGATTCGAAGGCGTGCGTGGCCGCGATCTTGCGTGGACACTCCATCGAAGATCTCGAGGTCGGCTTCATTCGCCGCGCGATTTCGCCAACGGATAAGTGGTCGGGCCAGATTGCGTTTCCCGGAGGACGAAAGGAAGAAGCCGACGAAGATGACTTCGCGACGACGGCCCGCGAAGTGCGAGAGGAGATCGGCATGACCCTCACCCGCCACGACTTACTTGGGCACCTCCACGATGTGCAGGCCCGGAAAGCCGGCGGGCTCATGAACTTTTTCATCCGACCGTTGGTGTTCTACATTGATCGCGAAGAGCCGCTCCTCCTCGATCCGGCGGAAGTCGACGAGTTTTTTTGGATTCGACTTTCCCACTTAAGAGATGACCAATTTAAAACGACGGTTGAAGGATTTCCCGCGATTCAACTCCATCGTGACCCGCCGCTTTGGGGACTCACCTATCTAATGACAACCGATCTCCTGGGGAGATTAATTTAAGTTTTCTTTCGTCTTACGTAGAGCGTCTTCACCACGGTCGCGACCACGACACCGGCTTCGTCGATCACATCCACATTGAGATCGAAAACGTATTTCTCTCCGCCCGCCGTCTTCGCACGAACGGTTTCCAAGATCTCATCGGTCAAATCGAAATTCGCCGTCAGCTGAGAGCGCCCCGGACTCTTAAAGTCGATTGAGGCACCCTTATCCCAAACGATGTACTCCGGCCCAAGGATGTTGATCAGCATCAGCATGTAAAACGGGTCCGTCATCGCATAGATCGAACCGCCAAACTGAGTTCCAACATAGTTGATGTTGTACCAAGTTCGTTTCAGAACGACTTTCATATGACGATAGTCGGGAGTCGCATCGACGATCTTGATCCCCGCACCCAAATACGGAAACCAGAGGTTTCCAAAAAACTTCATGACCCTCACCGGGGTCTTTTTCGCCATCTTACGAAGAAGATGCGCCGCCATGATCACCTCTCGGTCTTGCTACGATGGTAGTTCCGATTCAAACGATGTACAATCAGACCATGCGCACCCTCGTCTTCGTTTTATTTCTCCTCTTGATCCACACCGCTCGCGCGAGTACGGACGCGAGTCTAGTCGCGGCGATTCCCTCGGCGGATGCCCTCATTACGATCGTCTCTTACAAATTTCCGATCGAGGACGTTGCCTTTCTCAAACAAAAACTCAGAAATGATCTGGACCGTCCCCTCTTCGAACATGCCGCGGGTGAAAAACTCTTCGTCGCGGGCATCAATGACGCCTTCGAGATGAGAGATCAAGGCCGCACGGTCCTTCACCGCGGTCACTTACTAAAACTCCAAGACGGTCTCTCCCTTGAAAATCATGTCTCGTTGTTTACGAAGAGACTTCGCGGAACTGCGTCACTGTTTTTTCCACGCGCAAGGGCTGCCGACAAGAACATCGACTCGAGTCACGAGCGGAGTGCCGTCATCGCGACATCTATCCTTGCCACGATCGCCGGTTCAAAATCACTCTCCGGCCTGCCGGGCATCGAAGCCCTCGCGCCGATCGCGCGCGAGAGTCTTGAACTCACCTCGAAGATGGAAAAACGGATCTCCCGCATCGAATGCAGCTATGGAAAAACGGATCTCCTTCGCTCCTCCTACAATGGAGCGAAGATCGTCTTCTCCTCAGGCGAAACCCTCTCGATCCGCCATCCCCTCTCCAAGGCCCAAATGAAAATCGTTGAAGGAAGATCCAAGGATCGGCCGGCACTTTCGCTCAAGGCTCAATTTATTATCAACGAGCAACTGCGCACGGGCTTCTGTTACGCTCCCCATGAACATCAGGCCGACACCCTCGCGTTATTTAAGAAAGCGCAAAGCCAGTCGGGGTCGGCTGGGGGGACGTCGGATACCAAGGTTGCCCACTGAAACTGGTCCCTTTAATTGTTGTTGAATGCTGACTTGAGTGGGGACCTCCTCAGCTGTCCGTGAGCCATCCTCTTTCGTTTAAAACCAGGGCTTACGCATCAAAACTCATCAAAATCTCTGCGAATTGACGAATACCTACGCCGACTTACAAATTAGCATCTATCAAACTTGAAATTATATCGTTCGGCACGAACTTGGTTTCATACAAAAGCTGTTTATTTCGCTCTCGAATATGCGAAGTGTCTAAGTTGAGTTGGTTTACATTTTTGATGCGTAGGCCCTGGTTTAAAACGAAAACGGCTGAGTCCGGCGGGTCGCTGATGGACCGGACGACGTCACTCTCGCGTCTGAGCGCCCGCACCAGGCTCAACAACAATCAAAGGGACCAGTTGGAAAAGGTTACGATTTTGCGCGAAAAGAATTCCCGCCCCCCGAATTTTTAGCCAAAACAACCCTCCTCGAGGCAAAATCAGCCAACCGCCGCGAGGTTTGTTTTTGAAGAATACGAGTTTGATCATCAGTTTGGCTTTTCTCTTAAGCTCCTGCGGTTCGACCCAGCCTGACTCGTCGTCTGGTTCATCGTCCGTGACGACGTCGGATTCGGTCGCGATCATCGGCGGAACTTCCGCGTCTCCGATGGATCCATTTGTCTCGTCAACGGTCGGGATCGTAGATCTCAAGACCGGTATCGTTCACTGCACGGGCACGTTGATTGACTCCGACGTCGTCCTGACCGCGGCCCACTGTGTTTCCGGCTTCTTTAAGGATCTTGCCATTCTCTTTTCGGTCCATCGTCCGCAGGCGCCGATTGCGACTCTGACCGACGAAATGCTCCCGGTCATTTCAGGACGCGTGACGAGCCACTGGTTGAATCGTCGCATTCAAACATCTCCGATTCGCGGTGACCTCGCACTCCTCAAGTTTCGCGGGTCCCCTCGAGACGTTTATGAGCCAGTTCGCGCGTCGAGATGGCTCGACGAGGCTCCGCTCGCGCCGGGAACTAAAGTTTCGCTCCTTGGCTTTGGACTCACGAGTGTTCAGCCGAAGCTTTGGCCGCAAACTCTTCAGAAGACGGAAGTTCCCGTCAAAAAATTCGACTTCGCGCCCGGTGAAACCC
>SXSP01000489.1 GCA_005792225.1 Bdellovibrionales bacterium
CCCGCCACCCGGGCCAAATTCCAGATGCTATGCTGAACAACATCGCACATCGGGTTGCCCGGACCCTAGCCCACTCTGATGGGGATCTCAAGGCCTCCATTTCCCGCTACCTCTGCCGAACTGAGCACATGTTCTTCGGTGCCGACCGCATCGACGCGATTCGCGAAATGATCGTCGCCGACAACAAAATGGACCGCGAAGCGGCACTCGAGAAATTGCTCCCGATGCAGCGTCAGGATTTCCTCGAACTCTTTAAGACCATGAAGGGCTATCCCGTCACGATCCGACTCCTGGATCCGCCTCTTCATGAATTCGTACCCCATACGGATCAAGAGACGAAGGAACTCGCAGGACGTATCGGCGTCGATTACGAAAAATTGCGCCTCCGGATCAAGGGACTTCACGAGTTCAATCCGATGCTTGGTCACCGGGGCTGCCGCTTGGCGATCACTTATCCTGAGATTTACTTGATGCAAACGCGCGCGATCGCCGAGGCGGCCGCGGAACTCGTTAAGGGCGGTATGACCCTCGTGCCGGAGATCATGATTCCGCTCGTCGGCGTTGACACCGAACTCGTCAAACTTCGCAGCCTCGTCGAAAAAGAAGTCATCACCGTGCAAAAAGAAAAAGGCGTGAAATTCGAATACCTCGTGGGCACGATGATCGAACTTCCGCGCGCGGCCCTCACCGCGGATGAAATCGCAAAGCAGGCGGACTTCTTCAGCTTCGGCACGAACGATCTTACGCAAACGACGCTCGGGCTTTCGCGCGATGATGCGGCCCGCTTCCTCGGCAGCTACGTATCGGAAGGTATCTTCAAAACGGATCCCTTTGTTTCCATCGATCAAGTGGGTGTCGGCAAACTCGTGAAGATGGCCGTAAAGCTTGGCCGTGGAGAAAAGGCGGGGCTCAAAGTCGGAGTTTGTGGTGAGCACGGCGGGGATCCGGATTCCATCCAGTTCTTCCAGACCGCGAATCTTGACTACGTCAGCTGCTCTCCTTACCGCGTTCCGATCGCGCGTCTGGCGGCGGCACAGGCTGCGCTCGGCGAAAAGGCTTCAACGACTCATTGATCCTTTAAGAGGTGGGGCTTTCGTTTAAAACGAGAGCCCCACGACTCCAGGCTTGGCATCTCAACTTGAGTACCGTCATAATTGAATGATGAAGACGGCTCTCTTTCTTCTCCTCATCGCGGCGAACGCACAAACCTTCGACGAGAAGGGCCTCGAGCGAAAGCGCGTGGTCATCGCCCGCAAACTTCATGATCAACAATACTTCAAGGATGCCAGCTGCAAGGACGTCGCGAACACGTTTCTTGAGCACCTAAAGCTCCCTAAAATCGGATCGACCGCTCCTCCTCAAGGCCAGCGTCTGACGGTGAAGCGGGGAGACGAGAAAAAAGCATTTCCCAAATTCACCGACGGCTTTGTCAACGCCGAGAAACGATCCGTCGTGATCGATGCGGCTCCGCAAGGATCTAAGGAGTGGGTTCTCAAGATTGAACGAAAGCAATCCAGTCGGGAGCGACTCGATCACTTGAAAACTCGTTTCACATTCGAAGCCGATAACTCTCGCGGCTTTCAAGTCTGCAATCTTACAAAAGCCGAGTTCGCCCTCTCGCCGCACGTCGGAGACAAATATCAAACGGCGACCTTAAACTGCATCGATGATTTCGTTCTTGAACCTCTGCAGGCTCGAGCCGATGGTTCGGGATTATCCATGGAGAATATTTGGATGCAGGAGGACTGCGCGACGGCCCTCCACTTCTCGAAGGCCGCCAAGGATCTCGTCAACAAGCGTTGATTCAGGTTTCGACGCCTGGTTCGACTACTGAACGGAAGTTCCGCTCTTCGCAGGACCGCTGTCGCGACCGCCGGGAGAACTCTGATAGAAATCCTCACCGTAAATCTTCTTTGCGCTCGCGAGTTCGATCTTTTTGATCGCCTTTTCGGGGTCATTCTGATTTGAGGACATGCACTCCCAGTTCGCACCCATCTTCGTGAGCTCATGGCTGGTCGCGCCGCCGCCTCCAGAAATCAAAGCATTTCCGTATTTGTCGCCGTTCTCGGAGTAAGCGTACATACAAACTTTACCGGTGGGTTTGTTCGTTGCCGGATTGATCTCGCGGTAGAATTTGAGATCGAGAACTCCGGCGGGACTCGGAATTGCGAGGAGAAGAAGGCCTAAGCTGATCCAATTTTTCATCTCTCTACTCTACCACCGCGCCCATTCGGCACGCGAACAGCGGGCTGACCCGTGTCTCAAGATGAGACGGGATCAAGCATCGGTCTGGTATAGGAAAGCGTCAGCGAGTCAGGCCGCATGTGGACATTCGCTGGCCATGTGACGCATCGCCTCGCAAAAAGTCGGCCGGCACCTTCCTAAACTTCGACTTTTGTATAGATTTTCAAAGTCTGTCAGATAATGCTGTTCCAGAATCGAAGCTCAATTCCACAAGTTATGACCCAGTCCGGCATGAAGAAGGCCGGACCTAAGTATTGAGAGATCAGACTGAGATGAGAATTAAGAAGTTAGAGATCGTTGGCTTTAAGTCTTTCAAAGATCGCACGGTCATTCAGTTCGATGCAGGGATTACGGGCGTTGTCGGCCCGAACGGTTGCGGGAAATCGAACATCGTCGACGCCCTGACGTGGGTCATGGGTGAGATGTCGGCGAAGCACCTTCGCGGATCGAGCATGGAAGACGTCATCTTCGCCGGTGCGGAGAATTATTCTCCGCTCGGAATGTGCGAGGTCTCTCTCACCCTTGAGAATGATGGCGGGCCTTTTCCGGTCCAGTACCTGAAGCATTCCGAGATCATGGTCACGCGTCGCCTGCATCGCTCAGGCGAGTCGGAATATTTCGTAAATAAAGAGACGGCACGCCTCCGCGATATCCAAGAGATCTTCATGGATACCGGTGCGGGTGCAAAAGGCTTCTCGATCATTCAGCAGAACGCGATCGGGCAGATGATCACGGCGAA
>SXSP01000490.1 GCA_005792225.1 Bdellovibrionales bacterium
CAAACGCAGAGCGCATGGAAGCAGTTTACGAAAACTGCCTCGTGATGATCTACGACAAGAAGATCAGCTCTATGCGCGACATGATCGGCGTATTGGAAGGCGTTGCAAAACAAGGCCGTCCACTCATGATCATCGCTGAAGACGTTGGCCGCAAACTCGAGCAAGCGACTCTCGCTGACCTCGGTACTGCGAAACGCGTCGTTATCGACAAAGACAACGCAACAATCATCGATGGCGCAGGCAAAAAAGCTGAGATCCAAGCACGTGTTGCTCAGATCCGCGCGCAAATCGAAGAGACGCACGGCTTGTTCAAAAACTTCGTCGCGAATCACCGACCGCAAGTGGACCTCGCGCGCGTCGCGACCGGCGAACATTGGTACGGAACTCAGGCCAAAGAACTCGGCCTCGTCGATGATCTGATCACGAGCGACGAGTATCTCTATCGATACTTCGATATCGCCGACGTTTACAAACTCGAGTACAAGGCTCCGAAGCGTTTGCGCGATCGCCTCTCGAGTTCGGTCGCAACCCTTGCCGGCGAACTTGCGAACCGCGCCTGGACCGAACTCGATCGACGCCGCATTGATTACTGACGAACCGCGAACAACTTATCGGTGATCACACTGCGAACTCCGAGCGCGAAGACGCGGTCTGCGGCCTGAGGCTCGTTCACGGTCCATACGGCGACGGGAACACCACGCTCTCGCCACGCTTCCGAGCGCGACGGAGTGATCATGTCCTGTTCGAGATGAACGAGGTGGGGCCGCGCGATGAACGCGAGCCAGAGCTTGCGAAGATAGAACGTGTTTCCCCGCTCCCGCACCTCGCTCGCGAGGAGCGCGCGCGGTACATCGGGTGCGAGTTTCGAGAGCCGACGCAAAATAAACGGATCAAAACTCGAAAAGAGAACCCGGCCGCGGGCACTTGCCTGGTCCACCGCACGCACGACGGCTCGCTCGAGTTCCCCGCGAGGGTGATTCTTTGAAGATTTGAGTTCGATATTCACGAGTTGCGGTACGTGAGAACTGCCGAGAACATCCCCGAGCCTAGGTGCTCCCGCGAGTGCCAGCATTTCACTTGAAGTCAGGTCACGAACGCGCGCCTCCCGGCCCGCCAACCGCTTAAGATCCTCATCGTGGAAAACCACGGCCTCGCCGTCTTTTGTGAGATGCACGTCGCATTCAAACATCTCAGCCCCGGCTTCTTTAGCGAGTCGGAAGGCTTCGAGAGAATTTTCCTGAACCGCGCTCGATGGCCGATACCCGCGATGCGCCTGCCACTTCGGAAGACTGAGCGCCCCCTTCGGCCACTGTAGGGGCTGCCAAAATAAAACGACGCCCAATTGCCAGAGGAGGGCCGCGATCAAGAGTGCCCACGGGAGAAGCGCGATCGCCGATCGCAAATCACTCGCGTCGCTCACGGCACCCATGAGGGCGCGGGAAATCCCGTCACCCAAGAGATGAATGAGAAACACATTGAGCGCCATCGCCGTCGAGCGAAGCGACGGCCGAACATAACCGAGAACCGCCGCATCCAGCGGGCTCATGCACATGAAGAGCGCGATTTCCATGAAGAAGAGGCTCACCGCGAAACTCGTGAAGTCCCTCATCGCGAGCGTGAAGAAGAAAAGCGGAGTTGCGACGAGCATCGAATAAACGCAAACCTTCAAGAAGCCATTGCCGGATTTTCTCTCGATGCGATCGGCCCACCAGCCTCCGATGAGCGTTCCTAAGAATCCACCGGCGACGGTGACGCCACCGAAGATGGTATTCCCCTTCGCCAACGTCACGTCGAAATAGCGAACGATGTAGGTGGGCATCCAAAACGCCATGCCGCCGACGACGAACGTGTAGGCCGCGTACCCCAAGACGGTGCACATGAAGCCGCCGTTCATGAAGAGCGAGCGATACTCCTCTTTCAGCGATACCTTTTCCCGTACGACCACGTCGCCAGATTCGGCGTCAGCGAGACCGCGCTCAGGATCACGCATGAAGAAGAGGACCGCGGCCAAGATCATCCCCGGAACGCCGACCACGAAGAAAGACTTCTGCCAACCGACGAGGGGCTCGAGAATACCACCGATCACGTAGCCGAGCGCGCTGCCGACCGGAATCGCACCCGCGTAGATCGCGAACACCCGGCCCCGCCAAACCTTTGGAAAATAATCGGCGATCGTCGAAGGCGCGATGACCGAGTAGGCCGACTCTCCGAGTCCCACCGCAATCCGGGTGATCATCTGACCCGAAAACGAGCGGGCCACTCCGGAAAACGCAGTAGCAATACTCCAAACCATCACCCCGGCCGCCATCACCTTTGAACGCCCACCCCGATCACCCATGTACCCGAACACCGGTGAAATGAAGAGATAGGCGAAGATGAAGCCCGACCCTAAAAGACCCAGTTCAGTATCGGTAAAGCCTAAATCGGTTTTGATTGCCGGGAGGAGAGCCGAAAATATGTAGCGATCGATGTAATTGAGGAGGTTGATCCCTGTTAAGGTGAGGAGCGCGATCCAACGCATTTTGGATGAGGTCATGGTTGTCTTTCCGTTTTCTCGATCTCGCCGTCCATTTTCCCGTTGAGGATCAGGTAAAACATTCTGAAATCAGCCTTGAGGGAATGGAGGGGCCTCTTCAAAGTCGCGGGGCGATTTCGTTCGATAAAGAAGTGCCCGATCCACGCGAAGCCGTACCCCGAAACGACCGCCGCCAGAAGAAACCAGGGATTTTCCCAAATAGCCGC
>SXSP01000491.1 GCA_005792225.1 Bdellovibrionales bacterium
CGCCCCCAGTGATTTCTGGGCCTGGACCTCAGACCAAAGCATCTCCAGCCCCGACGCGCAAACGCCGATAAAGAAATAACATCAAGAGAGATGTTATAGAGGCAATTGCGCGTGCGTGTTCTCTCGTTATTGATCATGATGATCGTCTTTTCAGTTTTTGCCCTCCGGCAAGTGTCGGCTCAGCCTTTATCGCGAGCCGAGCGGAAATTCATTGTCAGAAGAATGGCCCAAGCCCCGACTCCCATTCCTCAACCTGAGAAAGCAAGTGAACCAGTGCCGCTTTCGCCGCTGGTGTTGAACGAGGAAATGGAGAAAATCTTCTCGAAAATGACTCTGGCCCAGAAGGTGGGCCAACTTTTCTTGATTGGTTTCATGGGCAAGACAGGCGATCACAGCATCGTAGATCTCATCGGCAAGGTGAAGCCTGGTGGACTGATCTTATTCAGTCGCAATATTCACTCAGCTCCGCAAGTCGTCCAACTCGTGACCGAATCTCAACGTGCGGCCATGAAGGCTTCGAGCGTTCCACTCCTCGTCGGGATCGACCAAGAAGGTGGGAACGTCATCCGAATCAAAACGTCCCTTCCTCTCCCGAGCGCACTCGCTTTCGGCGAGGCCGGCGAAACAAAACTTGTTGAGACCGCGGGCTTCGCCACCGGCCAGCTGCTTAAAGTACTCGGCATTAACATGAACTTCGCCCCGGTTCTCGATATCGCCGATCCCGACAAGCCGAGTTTCATCGGAACGCGCACCTACGGAAGCGATCCCCAACTTGTCAGCCAAATGGGCGTTAGCTTCTCGGAAGGCATGAAACAAGCCGGCGTTCTCCCCACCGGCAAGCACTTCCCGGGTCACGGCGGAATCGAAGAAGATTCCCACAAAGGAACCCCCGAAAAGAATTTAACCTTGGAAGAGATGGAAGCGAGCGACCTCGTCCCGTTCGTCGCGATGAAAAATAAATTTGGCGATAGCTGGGCGGTTATGCTGGGTCACTTGGCTTACCCGAAGGTCGATCCGTCGGGCATTCCCGCAACCTACTCGAAGCTGATCGTTAAAGGGCTTCTTCGAGATAAGCTGGGTTTTAATGGCTTGATCGTCACCGACGATATCGAAATGGGCGGCGCCTCGGCGATCAAAGACGTTCGTGAACGTGCCCTCCGCGCCGTCGAAGCCGGTACCGATATGATTATGATTGCTTGGAACAAAAAGCTTCAGCGGGAACTCGTCGTAGCCCTCCAGAAAGCGGTGAAGAGCGGCCGCATTCCGATGAGCCGAATTGATGAGAGTGTAAAGCGGATCTTGATCGCAAAGCAGAACGTTGCTCAGCTCCGTCCTAAGCCGCCGTCAAAAGACGAACTTCGGTTGGCTCTTCGCAACCCAAAGTTCATCGAGATCGCCGAACGCGCGATGACGGCCAGGTTTGAGCGACCCGCCGTGAAACAAGAACTCAGCTTCAAGGAGTACGCAAACGGAAGATCCCTTCTGCTGTTTTCTTCAAATCCCCGCTTCACTGAGAATTTCAAGAAAGCCATATCCGGTCGATCCGTACGCAGCTATCCGCTTGACCCCGAGAGGCCCGATCTCATCGATCGCGCCATGCGCGCCAACCCGAAGGCGGCCGGTGTCTTCTTCGTTTCGGGCCCGCAGGCGGCCAAGATATTAAACAAAATTAGTGAAGATGTCGCGAAACGTCTGCTCGTCGTCTCGGTCGAGACGCAAGGGCGGCTAAAAAACGTCGCAAGCTTTGGCTATTTCGCGGACGTTTACTACCGCCACCCCTCTCTGGGAAAGATGATCGCAGATCATTATTTCAATGAGCCCAAAGAGCCGAGAGTGCCCGCAGCTTCGCCTTCAAAGCGCGAGACTAGCCACGATCGCAATGAACCAGTGGAAGCTCCAGCGTACCCAGAACAGGAACCTTAAAGCGTAACGAGCTCACCGCTTTTTGCGAGTCGCTCCAGCTTCCCTCAAAGACTTGCGTGGTCGGCCACTCGATTTGCAGCCACTTTTGAAGATTGATCGGAGCGTCCACTTCCTTTGTGTAGACACGAAAGTCGCGCCCCATATCGAAGAGTTGAACTTTCACCGCTAGGATTCGACCGGCTACTACGAACTGACTCGCGAGCAGCGATCGATCATTCGGAATCCAGCTTGAGAGGAGATGCGGTAGCATGATCGAAGCCATCAGTGCGTTGGAATCAAGGCCCGTGAGATCGATCGACTTGCGTGACGTGGCCTCCCCCTCTTTTTTGAACTGGAGGGCGTCGGATTCCACCACGTAATGACGAGCGGCCTTGCCTTGCTGGATCTCACTGTATTGGCTGAACGAACAGGCTTGCGAAACGGAAGGACCTCTCACTTCAGAGGTAAAAACGAAATTCCCCTTAAACGGAATCTTGCCTTCGGCCCGCGCATTGAAAGCGAAAGTTCCGTCCGTTTGCCGGAACTCAAAAACGGCAGAAGCCGCCAGAAGCGACTTCTTGATGGAATATTCCAGTGTTTCCTTCTGAGGTAAACGAGTCAGATCGAGGTGGAGCCAAGCTACATCTTTCGTTGCGCCGGTCTCCACATCCATCACTGCTCAATCCCTTTTCCGGTCACGTTGAGTTTTGCGAGATCCAAGCGCGCACGCGCACGAGCGATCTTTTCCTGGCTTTTCTTGAGCGTCACTTCATCTAAGACTTCGTTGAGCATACGGCTCTCGACATCTTTGAGGACGGCTTCGCTGCGAGCCACGTTGAGTTCCT
Source organism: Bdellovibrionales bacterium (assembly GCA_005792225.1). Lineage (GTDB taxonomy): Bacteria > Bdellovibrionota > Bdellovibrionia > Bdellovibrionales > JAMPXM01 > SXSP01. Next base: position 2,748 of record SXSP01000491.1, read on the forward strand.
CAGGACGCTCGGCAGCTTCGGCCATCACGTTCACCCCTGTTGGGTTCACCTGACAATAACCGCCGCTGACCGAGACGTAGTTGAGTCGCTCTTGACCCTTCAGACGGTACTTCAAAACCCCTGGGCGAAGTGCCGTCAAAAGAGGTGCGTGACCCGGCAGAATATTGAGCTCGCCGCGGTAACCAGGAACGAAGACTTCTTCGACTTCCTGGCCAGCAACGATCTTCTTCTCGGGTGTCACCAGAGTCAGAGTGAACATTACAACCTCTTAGCTTTTTCCAGAGCGTCTTCGATCGTACCGACGAGGTAGAACGCTTGCTCGGGGACGTCGTCGTGCTTGCCTTCGAGGATTTCGCGGAAGCCACGAACGGTGTCTTTAATATCGACGTAAGCGCCAGGCATGCCCGTGAACTGTTCCGCAACGAAGAACGGCTGGCTCAAGAAGCGCTGAACTTTACGAGCGCGCGATACGACCAACTTATCGTCTTCCGACAATTCGTCCATACCCAAGATCGCGATGATATCTTGAAGTTCCTTGTAACGCTGAAGGAGTGCTTGAACGTCGCGAGCCGTGCGGTAGTGCTCATCACCAACGATCGACGCATCCAAGATACGCGAAGTCGAAGTGAGCGGGTGAACCGCAGGGTAGATACCAAGAGCCGCGATATCGCGGTCGAGGTTCGTCGTCGCATCCAAGTGAGCGAACGTCGTCGCCGGAGCGGGATCCGTGTAGTCATCCGCGGGAACGTAAACTGCTTGAACCGAGGTGATCGATCCTTTTTTCGTCGAAGTGATGCGCTCTTGGAGGCCACCCATGTCCGTCGAAAGAGTCGGCTGGTAACCGACCGCAGATGGGATACGACCGAGAAGGGCCGAAACTTCCGCGCCCGCCTGCGTGAAGC
>SXSP01000492.1 GCA_005792225.1 Bdellovibrionales bacterium
CCGCCTGCCTTCTAAACTTTAGTTGTGTACCGGTGAAGGCAATTTTCGTTTTAAACGAAATTCTCCGTCGCACTTTCCTCTCGTAACCTGCTGCGTACCCGTGCTCTAATTATTTTCATGCGCATCAGGCAAATGGGATTCTCCTCGCGGTTCAAGGCACATCGGCATATTCTCACGCTCGAGACGTTAAAGTTCATCGTCGAGTATCTCGTAGATCAAAGTGCGAAGGGTGCGGCGATTCGCTCTGGAATTCCGGAGGCGTATGCTTCGAGGCAGGGGCAGTGGATCAAGAAGCTTCCCATCTTCAAAAAGGCGATGGAGACGGAGATCGACGATCGTGATCTCCGCAGACTTCAGGCCGCGATCGGAGAGATCGAGGCCAAAATTCAGCTCTGCCGTGAAATCCTCGGAATCGAGGATTAGTTCCAGTTATCGATTTTGATATCGTGAGGAGCCGGTTGGCCTCTGCCTTTTTCGACGAGGTCACGCAAACTCATGAGGAATACGGCCCACTTCATACTGCAATGGGCGGTGGATTCGGTGGCTTCCTTCCAGTGGTTGTGACCGAAGATGAGGATCGTGTATTCTCCTTCTTGAGAGAGACGAAAACTCAATTCAGTCCCGATCCAGTCGGGTGGGCCTTCTAAACAGCGCCAGAGAACAGAGCGCGCGGGTTCAAGTTTCGAGACTTCCATTTTCATGAATCCCTTGATGCTTCCGTCATCGTTTCGGAATCGGAATTCGATTTTATCGCCAACCTTTGCTGAGCCGCTGGTCTCCTGGGTCCACCAGCCGGTGAGCCCCTCAATGCTCGCCAGTGCCTCGTAGACTTTCGTGGTAGGAGCTTTGATTCCGATTCGGTGAATGATGTTCGCCATTTGATTCCTCCTGAGACCAGGCTCATTGATTCACTTGCATATTGCAAGTAAACGGAAGATGATGTCTTAAGATGAAACGGAAACGTCTGCGATCCCATTGCCCCATCAATTTCGGTCTCGAATCGTTTGCGGATAAATGGTCTCTTCTCATCGTGAGGGACATCATTTTCCGTGGAAAAACGACTTACGGTGAATTTTTGAAGTCGGAAGAGGGATTCGCAACGAATATCCTAGCGACAAGGCTCACTCACCTGGAAGAGGAGGGGATTCTCGAAAAGAGGGTCAACCCCGACGACGCCCGAAAAAATCAATATTGGTTATCTGAGAAGGGCTTGGATCTAGTCCCCATGCTCTTCGAGATGATTCTATGGAGCTCGAAGTACGATCCCAAATCCGAAGCGCGGCGAATCACGAAGCTCGTTGAGCAAATCAGAAAAGACAATCGTAAGATAAGCCACAAAATCATGGAACGACTCCGGAAGGGACTTCCGATTTTTCCCGAGTACTTGGATTAGCGCTTCGGCGTGTACACCGCGATGAAGCCAAGATCCGTTGAGAGTCTGGCTTCCGTGATGATGAGCCGAAAGAATTGAAGGCTCAGAGTTCCCTCTTCGGTGGATTGCGTGAACGTACGAGTTCTTAAATCCGCGCCCGCTGAGTTCAGCTTTTCACCCGCTTTCATGAGATCAAACTCATGGACGGGTCCATCTTTAAACCGCCAGCGAAGAACTGGTTCTTTGTCACGACTTGAAAGCGCAAATGAAAGACCTTCGGAGGCAGAGAGTTCATCCGCCCAAGGTGGATTATTCCTTTGAACGAGGACGAAAGCACCGTTGACTTCGATGGTCTCGCTTTCGCCTTGAGGATAATCGAAGGAGACCGCGAGTTTTTCGTCGTTCACTCCTCGGTGCGAGGGAATCGTTAGGCCGAGCTTCGCCGCAGCCGCCACGACGAGACTCTCTTCGGAATATCGGTAACAAGACTTCTCATTGGCGCGAGCGTCCCATCCTTCTTCGAGCTGGAAGGCGTGAGTCATCCTCAGTCGTCCGTGATTCCGACAAATGTATTCCATGATATCGAGTGTTCTCTCGCCCGCGTTGGGCTTGCCGAAAACTCGCTGAAATTGCGAAGTCTGGGATCTCAAGGCCATGCTTTGAAGAGAGAGCGGACCCACCCAAACAGAGATAACCAATATCAGGAGGGACACCGGGATTGCGTGCAGAGTCCTTTTGCGTGGATTGAAGTAGGAGATGCTGATTGCGATCATCCATCCCGTCAGCAGAGCAAGAACGATTCGATCCTCCGTCCAGCCGTAATCGCTCACTCGCCGCCAGATGGCACCGACGAGAAGAAAAAGGAGCGGGAGGAGAAGCGCAAAACTCCACCGCTTCGTTTTTTCAATCCACGCACTGTTTTGGACCTTCTTCTCAAACGGGCGGCTGATAAGAAAGGTAAAGGTAACCATGAGAGAGAGACCGGCCACTGGTAAGCCCACCATTCCCTTCGGCCAACTCCGCGTGAAAAGAATTTGGCCAGCATAGAGATAGAGAATGATGAAATACAAAACCGTGAGAGGAACGAAAACACTTTGAACGAGCCTGCGGAGGATTTCGGGATTTGCCTCTGTCTCCCTTTCTCCGAGTGCGGACACGAGAAGGAATGTGGTCACCAAGTAAAGAACGAAGCACCAAACCGTTTGGAACCAAAAACGACCGACCTCGAGGCCAAAGAGGAAGTTGAGACTCTGAATCGCGACGAGAAGACCGATCAGAAGAATCGCGCTCTGAACACCGACGATCGCCATTCGCGTGAGTAGAAACCAATTGAGGCGACCCGTAAGAAACTCATCACGAAATCGCGTACGAATAGCGGGGGATATCGCGATCCAAAGGTGAGTGGCGATGGCGAGCTGCCAGAATCGCTCCGCGAAATAAACGCTGTCTTTATGGGCGGTAAAGAAGATCGCGAGAAGACCGATGCCTACGAGAAATGAGCCCGCGTAGGCGCTAGTCCGTTCGAATGAGAACCGAGCCGCGATCGCGATGGAAATGGAGAGTGAGCCAACGAGGAGCGCTCGGGTGGATTCTTCATCAAAATTATTCAGATCAACCGAGAGGCTAAAAACAAAGAGCACGAAGGCTGAGACGAGCGCGAGAAAGTGTTCGCGAACTTGGCGTAAATCGGCAGTCAAGAGGCGACGCATTTGAACCTCAGAGGTTTAATTGCGTCCATTGTTTCGTGAGAATGGGCGGGAGTAAAGCAGATGTTCCAAAGGGAGGGCGACGCGGGCTCGCCCCCATTCACATACGATCACTGGCCGCGGCCGGTGACCGCCTGAAGTTCATCGATCAACAACGACGCGTCAGCTTTTGAGAGATCAGGATTGAATGCGCGATCGGCCTCTTCGCACAAAGTTTTCAAGTAACTCGCTTGCGCCCCCGTCATGGGTTCATCCTTCGTGACCCAATCCTGAGGGTCTTTGACTGCATTTCCTTGAGGATTGGATTTTGGATCGAGGGCCAAATTTTCTTGATCTGCCATCTTTCGTCTCCTGCGTTTAAGTTGATCGCAGTTTCAATCGCCGTCGGTCCAAAAGCATGACCGGTCTTCGAAGAGATCGTGAGGATAATTGCACGTGAGACCACCGTGATCTCGGAGAGAGTTTCGCTTAAAACGAAACTCTCTCGTTTGCTCAAACACTACTCAAGTTGAATTCCGCTACGCTGGAACTTCAGGGCCTTGAGTGTTCCGGGAGTCATCACGTAAACGCAAGGAACGTCCTTTTCATACCCGATCTGCGCCGTTGTCTTCGCGATCCGAAAGCCTTGAGCATCGTGGCCAACGATGTCGCTTTCGGGCAGATAATTATAATCTTCCGGAATGTTGATTTTAATCTGCCCAGGGAAGGTTTCCTGAAGCGTCGTCTGAGGACCGAAATTTTCCGCAAGATCGATTCCGACGAAAACCTGCGGGCGGGGGAGTCCCTTCGAGCGGTACACGATTCCGAAGGCGAGACCGTTCTTAGCGACGCACGCGATGTTCACGCCCAGGGCCTGGACTCTCTTGGCTTCGACCCACCCGGACTCAGCCTGAGCCGATGCACTCACCAATACTATCAAAACAGCAGCGAGGATTTTCATTCAATGCTCCTTATCGAATCCAAACCGCGGTGCGGTTCATTTCCAGGCTCTTGGTGATTGTAATTTTAAAGTGGCGGTTTCCGCTCCCGATGAGTTCGTAATAAGCTGACTTATCGCCAGGAATTGTAACGGGAACTTGTGTTGGAACGAGTTGGTTACACACGGGTCCCATTTCCTCTTGGAGGAGCGCGAGAACTGAGGCGCGCTTTGAAGCTCCCTCGAGGACTTCGAAGCTTTCCATGGCTTTCGTCAAAAGCTGGTAATCATCAAACTTGCACGAAACTTTGACTGTTTGGGCTTGAGCGGAAAGAGCTGAGAGCGAGAGAAGGGTTGCGAGGAACGTTTTCATTTTTATTTTCTCCTGTATGGGTTGAGTGAGGCTGAGTATAGGGGGAGGTGGGCGCGTTTGCAGAAAACCCGCAGGCTCCGGCAATGAACTCATTCAAATAATTGAAATCGCGAAGACTTTTTCCTGAGGGGAGTGGCACAGCATGTGTACCTTGCCGGTTCCGATGTGCTGTAAACCAACTCAATTGTACCTGGTTGTCTAAAATTTTGACGGTGTTCGCGTGATGGGTCCGTTCAAAAGCTTCTCGATTTTACTTCTGCTGCTGCATTCGTATTCGGCGAGGGCGACTTTCTATTTACCTTCTGTGCCTCTATCGGCGAATCCGCATTGCACGGCTGCCTTCGCATCGGATCACCCTGCTTTTCGGCCTCTCACGGTTCAGTTCAAGCCCGACAAGCTCTACGATCAAGTTTCGAAATCTCGGTGGGCTCTCGATGATAATGGCA
>SXSP01000493.1 GCA_005792225.1 Bdellovibrionales bacterium
CGCGACCCGACCGGAACCTTTCGTGATGACCACGAAATTGATGACGACGAGGATCACGAAGACGATGAATCCGATGACGTAGTTATCGCCGACAACGAAACTACCGAAGGCGTGAATGATCGCGCCGGCGGCGTTTTCACCCGAGTGCCCTTCGCTCAAGACGAGACGAGTGGTCGCGACGTTCAATGAGAGGCGAAACAAAGTCGTAATGAGGAGAAGACTCGGAAAGACGCTGAAGTCGAGAGCCTTATTCGTGTAGAGCGCGACGAGAAGGATTAACAGCGATGACGTAAGACTGAGAGTGAGCGAGATGTCGAGCAGGAAGGCCGGGAGCGGCACCAACATGACACCCAAGATCGCCATCAACGCGAACGCCATCAGCAAATCGACGTTCTTCGTGTACTTCTCGAATCTCTTCAGGAACTGGAAGATCTGTTCCATTTATCGGATCATCCTTCTCTTTAACTTGTATACGTACGAGAGAACCTGCGCGACCGCGGTGAAGAGCTCGCGTGGGATCGTGTGGCCGACTTTCATCGTCTTGAACATCGTGCGCGCGAGTGGCTTGTTTTCCATGATCGGAATGTTGTGCTCGCGGGCGATTTCCTTAATGCGTTCGGCGATTGCGCCCGCGCCTTTCGCGATGAGGCGAGGAGCCGCCATCGTTTCAGGATCGTACTGAATCGCGCAGGCGATGTGAGTCGGGTTCGTCACGATGACCGTGGCCTTGGGCACGTCGGTCATCATGCGCTTATTCGCCATCTCGCGCTGGATACGACGGATCCGAGCCTTGATCATCGGATCACCTTCGCGAGACTTATGTTCTTCTTTGATCTCCTGCTTCGTCATGCGCATTTGCTTTTCGAGATCCCAGCGCTGATAGAAGTAGTCGGCCGCGGCCAACACCGCCATGAAGACGCCGACGCCCCCGAGAAGCCGAAGCGTCAGATCACCCGTGTAGACGACGAGCTGCTCAACCGAAAATGAAACGAGATCGGGAACTTTAACGATTTGATCTTTTACGAGCATCGCGACGACGGCGATGACGAGAACCAGCTTTAAGATCGATTTGATCCCCTCAACTAGAGCCTTCAGGGAAATGATGCGTTTAAAACCCTCGACCGGATTCAGGCGATCGAACTTGAGTTCAAGCGCCTCTTCATTGTGGAGAAGCCCCGTCTGGACGACGTGTGAGGCGAACGCCATGATCGAGAGAATACCCATGAGCGGAGCCGCGACCATCAAGCCCTTTTTGCAGACGAAGATCACGGCGGGAACGTAATCGCCCTTGCGCGCGGCCTCGATCAAAAACGGACCGAGCGACTGGGTGATGATTTCAGCGCATTGTTGCAGGAAGAATCGGCCGAGGAACCAGAGAACGAGCGCGGACGTCAAGAGCACGAGAACGGAGCCCAGCTCCTTCGTTTGTGCGACTTGACCGCGTTTGCGGAAGTCCTCGCGCCTCTGTTGGGTCGCTTCTTCCGTTCGTTCCTGATCGTCCGACATTTAGTTCGCCTTCATGAACTTGAACAACATCTCCGTGAAGGAGACGACTTCCCTATCAAGCTCAAGGACCAGGGCCGGGATCGCGACGATCATCACGAGAAGTGCCGCCATGAAATTGACGGGCATGCTGGTGACGAGAACGTTGATCTGTGGCACCGCTTTTCCGATGATGCCCATGACGATGTTCATCAGAAACACCGCAACGAGCACCGGAGCCGCGATTTTGATTCCTGCCTCCGAAACCGATTGCAGGATCAAACCACTGTCTTTGAACTTACTTGCTAACGAAGCAAATTCGGTGCCCGAGATCGTGAGTGGGATCGCATCAAAACTTTGGGCGAGTCCTTCCAAGAAAAAATGATGACCATTGAGCGCAAGGAACAAAAGCGTCGCTAAAGTCGCGTAAAACTGTTCGACCGTCGTGCTGTTCGTGCCCATGACGGGGTTAAAAATCTGGCCGTTGGCCAAGCCCGCGCTCGTCGCGATCAAACTTCCGCCGACGGTGACGGCGAAGAAAAAAAGTCGTGTCAGGAATCCGAGACAGAGACCTGTCAAAACTTCTTTGCCCGCGAGCCAAGCGATATTCTGCTGAAAGCCTTGAGCATCAAGACCAGCACGATTGATGACGGGAAAGAGGAGGATCGCGATCACGAGCGAGAGAAGAACCTTCAACTGAGCGGGAACGGAATAAACGCTGAAGATGGGCCAGCTGACGAGAAAAGCCGAAACCCTCAAGAAGACCAGGGCGAAGGCGAGAATTTCCGTTTCATTGAATGCGAGTTGCGGGAGCACTCATTCCCTCACGTACATCGCGAGATTCTCGAAGAGCCCGACGGTAAATTGGCTTAAAACATCGAGCATCCACGGACCCGCGAGAACGAGAACGATTCCGATCACGATCATCTTCGGAATAAACGTCAAAGTCGCCTCGTTGATTTGCGTGATCGCCTGAACCACGCTCACCGCAAGACCGACAACGAGCGCCGCGCCCAACATGGGGGCGGAAATCATCGCCGTCGTCTTCAGGGTATCTTGCCCGAGCTTCATGATGAGTTCTTCAGTCATGACTTCCCTCCTCAACCGAAACTTTGGACCATGGAGCCCACGAGGAGCGTCCAACCATCAACGAGAACAAAGAGCATGATTTTAAACGGGAGCGAAATCACGACGGGCGGGAGCATCATCATACCCATCGCCATCAAGACGCCCGAAATCACCATGTCGATCACGAGAAACGGCAGGTAAACGATGAACCCGATCTGAAACGCGGTTTTTAACTCCGAGATCACGAAAGCCGGAATGAGAACCATCGTCGGAACGTCTTGGCGTGTTTTCGGCGCGTCCATCTTCGAGAGTTTCACGAAGAGCGCGAGATCGGCATCGCGGGTTTGGTTGAACATGAAACGACGAAGTGGCAAGAGGGCCTCGTCGACCGCCTTCTCCTGCGAAATTGTCGAGGCGAGATAAGGTTTCAAAGCCTTCTCGTTCACCTCTTCAAAGGCCGGACGCATGATAAAGAAGGTGAGAAAGAGCGCCAAGCCCACGAGAAGCTGGTTCGGTGGCATTTGCGCCGTGCCGAGTGCTTGGCGAATGAACGAGAGAACCACGATGATCCGGGTGAATGCCGTCATCATGATGAGAATCGCCGGAGCGAGTGTGAGAACCGTGAGCAAAAGAATGATCTTCACGGCGTTCACGACTTCGTTCGGATTTTCGGTGGTCTTGAATCCCAAGTTCACCGAGGGAAGCGTCATCGGCGCGGCCCAAACAGCTTGGCTCGCGAGGAACAAAAGAAGTCCCGCGCCGAGAGCGAAATACGGTGTCTTGAGAAAACGAAACATTAAATCCGCCTCATGTTTTTCATTCGGGTCGAAACTTTGTCACGGATCTCGGCGAGACCGTTGATCGTGAAATTCTCTTCGGGATCGGCATCCGCTTGATTGCTATCGCCGTCTTCCTCATCAAAATCCGTCAAAGCACGATTGAACGATTGGGGAACCGCTTCCGGGATTTCGTCATCGAGAAGCGAAAGGGTTTTCAACATCGAGATATTCTGGTCGGTCACGCCAATCAGGAGAGACTCCCCCGCCACTTGGATGATCGCGATGCTCTTCTTCGGGCCGAGGTGATGCTGAGTGAGAACCTTGATGCGAGTGTTCTGCTTTGTCGCGCCCGATTTAGCCATCCAACGCTTAAGTCCATAGGAGGCTCCGCCGAGGGCCACGGCCAAAATCCCGAGGGTCGCCATCAAGCGGGCGAACTGACCGCCTTCGGCCTTCTTCGCTTCTTTGGCGCTTGCGAGAACAGGAATTTCGCTCTCGGCCGCCTTGTTTACATCAGGCGTGGGAGCGGGAGTCGGTACGACCGCAAGGACCGGAGCGGTCTCGAGGTTCTCGCCAGGCAAAGTTACTTGAGCTTCCATGGCGGGCTTTTCCGCCGCCATGTTCGGATCGACGACGAGTTTTGCTTCGAAGGCTTCGTCTACGGGTTCCTGCACTTCCGCCACGGGGGCCGCCTTCGCCTTCTTTTTCGGCGCAGCTTCTGCCGCTGTCGCCATGGCGATGAGCGCGAGCCCGATCATGATGGGAGTGATGTAAGCGTGGAAAAATTTTTTCATCTTTAATCTCGTCTTCATTTCAACTGCTCCACGCGCTCGGCGGGAGAGATGATGTCGGTGAGTCGCACGCCGAACTTCTCGTTGACAACGACCGCCTCGCCGCGCGCGACGAGTTTATCGTTGACGAGCACTTCCATTGGTTCGCCCGCGAGTTTGTTCAACTCGATGACCGAACCTTGTCCGAGGTTTAAGAGTTCGCTGACGACCATCTTCGTGCGGCCGAGCTCCACCGTGACCTTCAGCGGAATGTCGAGGATGAGCTCGAGGTTGCGCTCGCGCTTGGGATCCTTCCCGGCGCCAGCGTCGCCGGCTTCAGCAAATGCGTTACTTTCGTCTGCCATGGAATTCCCTCACTCCTTGATGATTTTCCGTGTGACCTGTACAGCGACGGATCCGTGATTGATGCCGTGATACGCCTTAAATTTATTTACACCTTCGATTTGGACGTCGAACTCGCCGTTCGCATCCTGGCCCAGCGTGATGACGTCGCCGGGCTTAAGTCCCATCAGTTCCTGAAGAGTGATCTCCGTCTGACCGA
>SXSP01000050.1 GCA_005792225.1 Bdellovibrionales bacterium
AAGTAGGATTTACCCGCGACCGGAAAGCAGAGTACGCCTTTCATCGAGCGGCAGTCGCTACCCGTCGGTCTTGGCGATTGCTTACGTGGTGGTGTCTGAGGAGTTTTCGTTTCTTGAGGCGGCTGACGTGGAGTGGTTCCTTCGTTCTTCCGTGGCGGAACCGGCGGCTCTTCCTTGCGGGGAGGAACCGTGATCCGCGGCGGAATCGGGCGATCGCCGTCATCGGGCTGCTCCGGTGTCGTCGGAGGTTGGCTCGGCTGTTGAGGAGTCGTCGGCGGCACAACGATTTCTGGGGGTGTCGTCGGAGCTGCGGGACCCCCGCCCTGTTTGCCCTCCGGATGAAGAGTCGGCTGAGTTGGTGAAGCCGGTGCACCCGCACCCGTATTCACTCCACCTTTTTGGCCTTGATCCTGACCGTCGTGTTGAACGTTATCTTCAGGTCCATACTCCGGCCCGTGGTCGTGCCCATGTCCATTTCCTTGATGGTACTCGGGCACGGTTCCGTCTTCTTCCTCTTCGTAGTTTTCAAACTGCTTGTAATACTCGGGCGACTTCATCTTGCCCGCGTAGTTGCGAAGGGGAGTTTGACCAGAACCGCAGGCGGCAAGAAACAAGAATGTTCCCAGGAGGCAAACTCTCCCGGCAACCTTCAGGTAATTCATTCTCGTTTGTCTGATTCTCATACAGTTCTGACTCTCCCGACTCCGTGTTGGAGACGTGACGTCGCTTGAACTTACAATTCCGGTTCCAACGCTTGAACGCGATTCTGTGCGGGAACGGGCGGTGGCGACTCTTTGAATCGTGAACTCTTGTTAATCCCGGGGCCGAAAAACGTGATTTTCCGTTAGTTTCCAGAAAGCCGGACAAGTGTACGAAGAGGGCGGTGAGAGGCCCACCTCAGATCCTTCTTATTCATCAAGGAGCCAATTTCGGGACGGCACATGGCTTGAATTGTTGGAGGGTTTGGGGGGGGAATTCCGCATGCTCGTCTTCGAGAAAATAATCTTGGTTTCTTATCTCATAGGTCTTTTAATTTTTGTTTTGATCGGGCTCTACCTAAAGCCCAAAGACGAGAGTTTTGTGGAGACGATCGAACGACGGTTCATTGAGCACTTCGATGCGCTCGTGCATGCTTGGCCTCTCCAAGAATTCAAGCTTGATTTGGATCGTCCAAGTCAACCTACTCACGAACTCATCTCGCAGGCCAAACCCGTCATCGAAGCCGTCTTTCAAATTCAGAGCGAGCAAGTTTTAAAAGGTGAATTCGTTGGGCGAAAGCGCCGGCAGTTTGAAAACCAAATCACTTCGAAGGAAACTCTTCAAAGAGCCTTCAATTTACTCATGGACCCGAATGCTCGTTCCTACAATGCGAGCGAAGCTGAACTGCGTACGAAGGCCGTGATCGTCTTTTCGGGTGCCATGGCCGTGGCAAAGAAGTATCAAAAGAGCGCGATTGATCAGGCAGTCGAGACGATTCTCTCCGATGAAAGGAACTTCTTTGGAGAGGACGCGCTGCTAAAGACTCAACTCCTGAAAGAGAGAGCGACACTCTTTAGCGTTCTTCGCGTCACGAGTCGTGAAGCGAGCGCGAGAGTCGAAGCCGCAGCGAAGTTAAACGAGCTCAAGGAACTCTACGCTAGTGTTCGAAATCGTCGCGACCGTTGATCTTTAGAAGAGTTTTGTACTCCGACTTCCCCCGCCGAATCACAGGACCGTGGAGTGAGGTTTGAAGGAGTTCACCCATCTGATTGACGATCACGCCCGAATTGGCGCGCGACGAACCTGAAGACACCACTAAATCGATTGAGTAAACGGGGTGGCCTAGCGACGAATCAAACTTCGTAATCGTCATTTGCGTCGTATAAGGAACGTCTTCGAGCTTGAAGTCTTCCTTCCACTCGCCCTTTAAAATTTGACCATGTTTTTTAAGGGGAACACCTACGATGCTCTTATAGCCGAGACCCTTGCAGTCGGTTCCTAAGCAACGGTCCATATCAAACGAAACGTTCATCATGAGGTTCTCGGCCTGCGCCGTGACCGTTGTTAGAGCGATGAAGACGGAAAAAAGTAGATGCAAAGATGATGTTCTCAGAGTCTCCCCCGCGGACGAGTGACTCCTTCTATGAGACCAATGTTTTCGGTCGTCCTGCAAATTGTGTTTCAATCACATTGTTGTGGAATCATGAGGTCGTCGCGCGCTCGTGGCCTAAAGGCCCACTCGTGCTCTCAAGTATTTGTTTCTTGAATGCGGAATGGGCGGAGGTTTTGTCGCCGGCCGCTCGTTCGAGTAACCAAATATGATCGATGAGACGCTTCTTCGTCGGGCGTACGATTCGTAAATCAGCTTCCGCATCTTTGACCAGATAGGCGGGAACCACGCCGATGCCGGCTCCTTCGCGCACGAGCGACAAAACCATCTCGGCAGTGGAAGCGAGGATATTCGCCGGAACCTTCTTGGGTCGCTTCTGATAGTGCAGAGCCAGCCACCTACAGATCGGCTGGTGATTAAAATAGTATTCGATGATGGGGACTCGCATCAGTTGATCGTACGTCGGTGAGTCGGGTAGCAGACCGCGCTTCGCGATGAGTACGAGTTCTTCCTGGCAGATCGACTTCGAATTGATCATCTTCGTCTCTTGTGCCGGGAAGATGGAAAAACAAAGATCCAATTGCCCCTGAGCCACCATCGACTGGAGTCGAGACGGTGTATCGAACACAAGCTTGATCTGCACCGAGGGGTGTTGGCGTACGAATTCGGCGATGACGGGTGAAAGCTGAGCTTTGGCGAATTCTAAGTACGATCCAACTTTCAAGAGCCCGCCAATTTTCTCGGGCACTTCCTTCATCTCTTGAAGGGCGCGCTGCAGGCTCGCCTGCGACTGACGAAACTCCTTGTGAATTCTCAAGCCCCTCTTGGTGAGGGCGAGCTTTTTTCCCAATCGATCGAAGAGTTGAAATCCCAAAGACGCTTCGAGGCCGCTGATTGTTTGGCTCAGGGCCGAAGGTGATACGTTTAAAACTTCGGAGGCTCGCTGGTAGTTGTTTCCCGAGTCGACGACCTGGCAAAAAACCGCGATCTTGTTGAGATCCACGCGAATGAGTTCCACGGCTCCGGCATCCTCTGTTGAGTTTAACTTAAGAGCCGATTTAGTACGTTGAGGTTCACTTACCAGTCAACCTTGCTAGCTTCTTTCTCTCAAGGAGGCTTTATGTCTAAATCGTTCGCCGCATGCTTCGAGGATCTTCATCTTCTCAAACACCCTTTCTATCAAGCGTGGATGGCGGGGGAACTTCGGCCGGAGTCGCTTCGGGACTACGCCTGCCAGTACTCGTATCACGTCAATCGTTTTCCAAGATACTTGAGCGCGATTCATTCCAATTGCGAGAACCCAGCTTGGCGGCGTGATCTCCTCGAGAATCTAAACGATGAAGAGGGGCTGCTCCATGGCACTTCTCACCCAGATCTCTGGCTTCAGTTCGCGGAGGGCTTGGGACTTTCGGCAAACGAAGTCGCCCAAGCCGAGCCTCGCGAAGCGATTCGAAAAGTTGCGGATACGTTTTTCAGTTTCGCTCGCTCGTCCTTTCACGAAGGACTCGGCGCTCTCTACGCCTACGAGTCTCAGGTTCCGGAAATCGCGACCTCTAAGATCGAGGGCCTGCGCCGTCGGTACGATATCGGATCGGATCGGGCTCTGGCCTTTTTCTCCGTCCACGAAAAGGCGGATCTCGAGCATCGTCGGGTGATCGGCGAGATTCTAGAGGCTCTCCCCGAAAACGAACGAGCTCAGGCTCAATCAGCCGCGCGTGTCTCCGCCCAGGCTCTCTGGGATTTCCTGAGTGACGTGCACTCGATTGGAAATCTTAACCAAGCCTCGTAATCGCGTCGTCTGGTCGACGGAAAGCTGGTAGGTTGCGGACCATGAGCGACTTCAGCCAACTTTCCATTTCTTCCGATCTCAAGGCCGTGATCGGCGAGATCGGTTTTGAAAAAATGACCCCCATCCAAGAGAAGAGCATCCCGCTGCTCCTTGAGGGAAAGGACTTGATTGGTCAGTCAAAGACGGGGAGCGGTAAGACAGCCGCATTCGCGCTTCCCGTTCTTGAGAAGCTCTGGCTCGAGCCGCGAGAGGTTCAAGCGCTGATCCTTTGTCCTACCCGCGAACTCTGCACCCAGGTGGCGCGCGAGATTCGCAGACTCGGAAGGCGTCAACCGGGTCTTCAGGTGCTCATCCTCTCTGGAGGTTTGCCGGGAAGACCTCAGGCCGAGGCCCTCCGTCGTGGGGCGCATATCGTGGTCGGAACTCCGGGCCGAGTCGTCGATCATCTCGAGCGTCGAAACCTTGATCTCGCTTCGATTTCGACCCTGGTCCTCGATGAAGCCGACCGAATGCTCGACATGGGTTTCGAGGAGGAAATGTCGGTGATACTGAATGCGGCTCCTCCTCGCCGCCAGACCGTCATGTTCTCGGCAACTTTTCCGGATGAAATCGCCCGCATCAGCCG
>SXSP01000494.1 GCA_005792225.1 Bdellovibrionales bacterium
GATCCGGAACGAAGCCTTTCGCGGGAAGCTCGTCGGCCTTCGGCGGCTCGAGTTTGAACTTCTTCCCGTTTGGCGCCTGAATCTCGTCGGTCAAAGGATTGAAGTCGATCCGACCCGCGACTCCGAGGGCCATGACGAGCTCGGGGCTTCCGATGAACGCAAGTGTTTCCGGGTTGTCATCCTGGCGGCCGCGGAAGTTCCGGTTGAAAGAAGTCACGATCGTGTTCGCCGTGCCCTTCTCCATTCCTTCACGCTTCCACTGACCGATGCAGGGACCGCAAGCGTTCGCCATAACCGTCGCGCCGACTTCGTTGAACGTCGTCATGTAGCCGTCACGATTGATCGTGTTTTGGATCTGCGTCGAACCGGGAGTGACGATGAACTGCTGAGACATCTTCACGCCGTTCGCCAAAGCTTGTTGAGCGATGAACGCCGCGCGACCGATGTCCTCGTACGACGAGTTCGTGCACGAACCGATCAATGCCGCCGAGAGTTTCAGCGGCCAGCCGTTGGCTTTCGCCTCGGTTGCCATTTTCGAGATCGGGTGAGCGATGTCGGGCGAGTGAGGTCCCACCAAGTGCGGCTCAAGCGACGTAAGATCAATCTCGATCACTTGATCGAAGAATTTTTTCGGATCGGCCGCGACTTCCGCGTCAGCCGTCAAAATGTCTTTGTTCTCTTGCGCAAGTTTCGCGAGTTCCGCGCGGCCCGTGATCTTCAGATAAGCCGCCATGCGATCGTCGTACGGGAAGATCGAGCAAGTCGCCCCGAGTTCCGCGCCCATATTCGTGATCGTCGCTTTTCCTGTCGCCGAAATCGACTCGCAACCTTCGCCGAAGTACTCAACGATCTTGTCGGTTCCGCCCTTCGTCGTGAGGATCCCGCAGAGCTTCAGGATGACGTCTTTCGCCGACGTCCATCCGTTCATCTTTCCTTTCAGATGTACGCCGATGATTTGGGGGTTCTTTACTTCCCAAGGGAGTCCCGCCATGACGTCGGAGGCATCTGCACCACCAACTCCGCACGCGACCATGCCGAGGCCACCCGCGTTCGGCGTGTGCGAATCGGTTCCGATCATGAGTCCACCGGGGAACGCGTAATTCTCAAGAACGACTTGGTGAATGATCCCCGCGCCCGGCTTCCAGAAGCCGATGTTGTAGCGCGAAGCCGCCGTCGCGAGGAATTCGTAAACTTCTTTATTCTCGGAGTTCGCCGTCTTCATGTCGGCATCGGCGTTCACGTGCGCGCGAATCAAGTGATCGCAGTGAACCGTCGAAGGAACCGCCGCCTCATCGCGACCCGCGAGCATGAACTGAAGCATCGCCATCTGTGCCGTCGCATCCTGCATCGCCACCCGGTCGGGACGAAGAAGGAGGAAGCTCTTGCCACGCACCATCTCTTGGCCTTGAGGGTCATCCAAGTGACCGAAGAGAACTTTTTCGGCGAGCGTGAGCGGGCGAGCAAGACGCGTGCGGACCGTCTTCAGACGATCGCGGCTCGTCGCATAGACTTTCTTAACCATTTCAGGCGTGGTTTCGATCTTAGCCATGAATGACTCCAGAGAAGGATTTGAGATGTGATGAAAACCTACTGAGAATAATCGCCGCCCCCTCTACGGACAAGGTCTGTCGTCTGGCGTTATGCAGCACCTCTTCCAAACAACGAGCCTCCGAAATAGTGCACAGGCTCGACTTTCGGCGAGTGCCATCGCGCCAGAGAAGATGCGAAAATGAAAGAATGCTGCGAACCTTTCTCGCCCTCTTCTTAGTGAGTCCAACTGCCATCGCGGAATGCCCCCCGCTCGATCTCGCGAAACTCCACTCGTCACCCGCGACCGAGACGACCTGCTATTCCTACGAATTCGATTCTCCGAGCCTCGGTCGGAAGGTCGAAGCCAATGTTTTCTTCCCGAAAGGATATTCAACCAAGTCGCCGCGACTCCCCTTCGCCATTTTTCTTCACGGACGCGGCGGCGGCCGCGCCCAGAGCGAAGATATCGGCATGCGCGACGCCCTCGACCGGAGCCGTGGCTTCGTCATCGTCGCTCCGAGCGGCGGATCCAAATACTGGGTCAACAACGCCCGAGGTGCCAAAGAAAAATGGGGCGATGCGGTCGCAAAAGATCTTGTCGCCGACATCGAACGCCGCTTTCACGTCATACAAAATGATCCCTCGGCTCGCGCGCTGTTCGGGATCTCGATGGGCGGTGCGGGCGTTGTTCAACTCGGATTCAATCACCGCGGCGTCTTCGGCACCGGCCTCTCGATGAGTCCCGTTTTCCGAAGAGAAAAAGACATCTGGAAACCCGGCTCAAAGAGCGAAGAGCCGCGCGAGGATTACGACTCCTTCGGCGTCGGTGCCGACTACCGCGCCCGCAGCCCCCGCCATCTCTGCGAAAAATCCCGCGCAAAAGACGGAACCTGCCTCCCCTTCAATCAATTTCGTTTAGACATCGGAGAAGGCGACGAACTCCTCAACAAGTATCCCGACACGCGCGACTTCATTCGGGAGCTCAAGTCCTCGCACCCGGCCTCGCACATCCAAATCGGCCGCTGCCCGCAGGAAAACTGCGAAGACCTCGCCGAATGCCAAGGCCACACCTACACCTACTGGAGATGCGCTCTCCCCGAGGAACTCAAGTGGCTCTCCGACCAACTCAAACGCCCCTCCCCCAACTCCCCCCGGAGCACCACAATCCGTTAGTCCGTCCGGACCGGAGGTACGACGTACCGCCTGCGGTACGGCGGACATTTTGCTTGCCACGCCGCGCCTCGTTTTAAACGAAAAAACCCGCTCACGAACTGAGCGGGTTTCCTGATTGCCCGAGCTGGTTGCCTGACTTTCCGTTTGCCTGCGGCAGTCTGCCTGTTTGCCGGCGTGCCTGCTTTGCCCGCCTGCCCGACCGCTAGATATACAATCCCTTGTTGATCTTCTCGAGGATGATCTTCTCGACCTGCTGAGGATCGCGTGGGTTCACCGAGAAGTAAGACTGCTGTTCGCAACGAATCTTGTTCTTGATCAACCATTCGAGGATCGCCGAGAGCCTGCGGTTCTTCTTGTCTTGGAAGAACGGATCGTTTCCGAGAGCATCTTTCGCCTTCTTCAGCGAGCGCGCTTCGACGGGGTCGCGATCGTTCACGTTATAGAACGGGAGATCCCAGCGCTTCACGTCTTCGGGCAAAACACCGAGGAAGTGAACTTCGGGAGCCGAGAAGTCGGAGTTCCGGATGAGCGAGGCCGCGGAACCGGCTTTCAATGTGCGATAGATGTTCTGAATCGTGTACGCGTCAAGATCTCCGAAGAAGAACATCGGAACTTTGAGCTGCTCCTGGATCAACTTGCACCAGCCGCGAACGCCATTCGACGGAACACCTTGCGCACCCATGACGATGCAGTTGTGTCTGCGAGTCATACCGTTGGCAACGAGAGTCCCCGCGGTACCTTCGGACTCGACGACTAAACAGAAATCGATTTTCTTTTTCGCCTTCAGAGTCAGGGCCTGCGGCTTGTTCTTCGGTTGGAAAGGAGTCGTACCGAGAGTCGAGAGATCGACAACCGCGCGATCGCCGTCGGGCAGAGTCTCGGTGACAACCAAGTGCTGCGAGTAGGTTTGACCGCCGCGATCGTTCGCGAAGCAGTTGAGTTCTTCGCGGTAGACTTCGAGCATGTCGCCGATGAAATCGATGATCGAGTCGGACTCATCCTGGTCCGCGAAGTCGAGAGGCTTTAAATCACGATCGCCGCGGATCACACCTTTTGCGATGTAATACAACTCACGCTTCGTGTTGACCGATCCCGACTCGAGGTTCACGAGAAGGCGCTCCAGCATGAAGATCACACGCGCCATCTTTTGTACCGACGAAACGTTCAACTCCGTGCGAACTTTCTTATCGCCGGGAGTGAGGTAGCCAACTTTCGGATTGTAGATCGAGTTATCGAGCGAGCACTTCACCGCTTCCAGGACGGGACGGTTGGCGTTTTCGAGCTCCGTCAGCATCGTTTCGCAGAGAAGTTTCGCTTCCTTGGGAATATCTTTGGTCAGTTTTCTGATTCGAATGACTTTATCCATGATCGCCTTTCAATCACTTCGCTGCTTTTGCTGTTGTCGTCACTGCTGATTTGACCGTCGACGCGGGGATCTCGGCCTTCTTGGCCGTGGTCGCCGTTGTCGTGACGGGCGCGGCGTCTTTCTTCGGTGCTGCTTTCACGGCGGCGGGCTCGGGCTTCGCACCTTTTTTGGTGGTGCCTTTCGGAGTGTCTTCTCCGTCTTCGGCCTCGAATGCCGGCGGCATTTCCTCACCGTCGGAATCCGCTCCCCCATCGTCGGAAGTCGCACCCGAAGCCGAAAAGAGCATGCCCGCTTTCGCTTGGCGCTCTTTCAGGGCTTGGAGGCGAAGTTCCGCTTCGGAGAGATCCTTTTCCGCGGCTTGAGCGTCGCGACCGAGAAGTTTTTTAAGACCTGCTTCCGCCTTGTTTTTGCGAAGCTGGCTCGCCTTGGTGATACGTCCCAAGTAATTGATCAAGATCGGACCGAACTGCTCGATGTGCGCGATCTTACGTTCGAGATCCGCCTCTTTGTGTTCGCGACGGATGTGGCGAGAAAGTTTTTGTCCCGCCTGCATGAGCGCGCGGCGAATTTCCTCGATCAATTCTTCCGAGCCGTCGATCGTTTCCTTCGAGGCGTTCTTGAACTTGATGAACGGAGACACGACCGAAATCGCGAAGACATAAGGCCCGCTGGGCAGCGAATCTTTTGATTGCTGAAGACCATAAGCTCGCCAGTTCACCGTTTCAACTGCGCGAGTGATCGCGCAAGCTGCCTTGTCGAACTGGAGAGGAACGCGATTCGCAAAACGGAGAAGCTGGATGGGTTCGTCGCCGCCACCACGGTTCAGAAAGCGCGCCAGCGCGACTTCCACGACCACGGGCTTAAAGTCCGCGATGCGCGGTTTACGAGCGACGACCGAGAAGAAGTCGACATCGCCGAGGCGCAGGATCGACTTCGCGAGCGATTCCTCACCGACCGTCAGAACGGACTTCGTCGAAGGCTGTTGGAGCTCGGTTTTTTGAATGACCTGAAACGCCGTCTTAAACTGATCTTCGGTGAGTTTGTTCGTCGGAAGGTCGATCAGTTGCTTCGGCATTCCGTTTTTAACGAGTTCTTTCAGTGTTGCATCTTGGATGCGCGAGAAGCCCGTCTTGAGGAACTTACCAAACTCGATCTTTCCAAAAAGACCCGCGTGAGTCATGAACTCACCGAGTTTCATCGTGTGAGGATGCGGAAGCGTCGGCGACGGAATATCCGGCACCTGCTCCGCCACACGCTCGATCTTCACCCAGTCGTTTTCGACGAGCTTGTAGTTCAACTTCAAATGCGGGTTCACGAGAGTCGTGCCCTCGAGATACGTGAGAAGTCCCCCGTCGCCGTTGAGCTGGATACGTCCGTCGATCCGGAACTCCACCCTTACACCGTGGGGCTTCTCCCAATCGATCGTCTCTTTATTCTTAAGGAGACCCTTGTTCCCCTTGATGTCGACGTCGATCGTGGCCTGAACGGCCTTGCGCATCTTCGCTGTTTTAGAGGTCACTTTCACGCCGGTCGCGTTCGTGAGCTGCGCCCACGTTGTGGCGGCCGAAATTCCAATACCTTGTTGACCGCGAGTACATTGACCGCGACCGAATTTACTCGAGGCGAGATACTCCCCGTAAACCTTGGCGAGATCATCGGCTTCGATTCCGGGTCCATTGTCTTCGACGGCGATCTCCACGAGATCGGAACTCTTCGAAGAGCCCGCGCCAATTTTATTAACCGTCACCGTGATTTCCGGAAGAATTCCGGCTTCTTCACAGGCGTCGAGCGAGTTGTCGACGGCTTCCTTCAAGGTGGTCAGCACCGCTTTCGTCGGAGATGAAAAACCCACCTGTTGGAGATTCTTTGCGAAATATTCCGCTGTGCTACTGCTGGTGATTTGCTTAGCCACTTCGCGACGATCCTTTGTCGTAATGTTCGTTCTCAGTTACTTCGTTGCTTCCGTGCCGGATCAACTCCGACACACGTTGTTCTCATTGTCTGAGCCGGTTCAAGTCTTGGCCTTCACTTGCTCGCACGACGCGGCAAATTGCGCATGTGGGCAGATTGAAAAGGTAAGACGTCGCCAGTCCTTGACGACATCAAACCAACAAATCATCCCGCAATCAAACTTCTAGCGAACTGTCAGCCAAGACAGTCCTCCAACTCTAAGCGAAACCGTGACATTTCACCCGGACTTTCGTCTGCTTCTGGCTCGGGTTCGGCACCACCTAGCCATGCTGCGCAAGGTGCGGCTTTCGGCCCCAGTGCTTAGTTTTGGGGCCCCGACTTACATTGGTTTTCACATACTTTCTCCGAGATTCTTGCATGAATCTACAAACCGTGGCTAACTTCCGAGTCATGACAGCAAGATCTTCAGCCCATGCGAGGAGCAGTCGAGTGATGAAATTCGCAGCAGTTATTTTCGCGAGTCTGTTAGCAGCAGCCATCGCCAACGCGGAAGAAGTGAAGAAGGAAACCGCGAAAGAAACGAAAGCCGCGGCCGCTCCAGCAGCGAAGTCAGAAAAGGCTCCCGCAAAAAAAGACACAGCGCAAAAGTCTGAGGAAGTTCTCCCGAAAGAAGTAAAGAAGCTCATCACTCACGACTCGGCGTCAGGTTCCGGTAAAGTCGCGACGAAGGGCAAGAAAGTAAAAGTGAATTACACCGGCTGGCTCTACGACCCCTCAAAACCGATGGGCCGCGGTCAGCAGTTTGATACTTCGGTCGGCCGCGAGCCCTTCACGTTCACCTTGGGTGGCGGCGAAGTGATCCGCGGATGGGACGAAGGCTTCGAAAACATGAAAGTCGGTGGCAAGCGCAAGCTCATCATCCCCGCTGATATGGGATACGGCACGCGCGGGGCCGGGAACGTGATTCCCCCGAACGCCGCCCTCATGTTCGAAGTGGAACTCATTGATGTGATGTAAGTGTTCTCGTGACGTTCACTCGTCCGCGTCAGGCTGCAACGGCCGGCGGAACTTGCCTCCGGCAGCGCTTAATGGGTTTGACGCTGCCGAAATAGCAGAGATGAACGGGTTGGATCGATTGTTAGGTGGGATTTCGATAGTTTTCTAGCCGTGCGGAGATGGATCTTCGCGCGGCTTTTTTTTAGTCTTCGAACTGCGAATCGCCGAGACTTCCCATTTCGCGGAACGCTCTTTCGACCGCGAGTTCGGCCCCTTTAGCGGAATTGCATTCCTTGCAGCTGACCACGCAATTATTCTTCGTGCTCTTTCCTCCCCGAGCGATCGGAATCAAATGATCCATCGTCAGGAGTTCCTTCGAGAACTTCTGCCCGCAGTGATGGCAAACACCTTGGCCAATTTGCTGCTTCCACCAGGACCCCTTGCGGAGCTCCTGGCCTTTGCGACGCTCCCGCTTGATGTGTTCGGGATCGGCCGGAATGTAGTAATCGTGGGGAAAGGAATTCATGGGGCCGTGTTATAACACGGAATGGCGAGCAAAAGGTAGGTCGGAGCCGAAAAGGTACGGCGGACCTCCTGATTTTTTGCTACAAAGGTGCAAATTTTCATTCGAGGGCACTTCAAAATGACGCCGCAAGAAGTAAAGGCTCGCCTGGAGCAGGCATATCCCGACGGTCAGGTTGACGTCGTTGATCTCACCGGCACCCACGATCATTACCAAGTGATGATCGAGAGCAAGGCCTTCGAAGGCTTGAGCCGGATCCAACAGCAACGCCACGTCATGGCCGTCTTCGATGCGGAACTTAAGACCGGCGAAGTCCATGCCCTCACCATCAAGACATTGATTAAAAAGTAAGTCGATCGAAAGGATTCAAGGATCATGGCAGAAGTGAAACAAAGAATCGAAAGCCTCCTGAACGATAACAAAGTCGTACTTTTCATGAAGGGTTCGCCCCAATTTCCGATGTGCGGCTTCTCCGCGCGCGCGGCGGCGATCTTGAGTGAACTTGGAACGACCTACCATTCCGTCAACGTCCTCGACGACCCGGAAATTCGCGAAGGAATCAAATCGTACGGCAATTGGCCGACGATTCC